>QMLZ01000001.1 GCA_003646995.1 Deltaproteobacteria bacterium
CCTTTGTTGTAAAGGACACTCCCGCGGGGCAAAGGCCTTCGCAGGGTGACGCGGCCATCTCCCCTTATCCCACCGCTATTTCGTCATTGGCCAAGCTGTTTTCCAGCCGGCACTACTGGGCCATAGCCATCACGGCTTTCCTGCGCTATGGGTCCTACGCCTCCATACAGGCCTTGTGGGCAGGTCCGTTCCTAATGCAATACCTTGGACTGCCTCCAGTGACAGCAGGTAACCTACTGTTTCTAATCAGCATTGGGTTCATCATCGGGTCCCCAATTGGAGGCGCACTCTCAGACAGCATACTGAAGTCAAGGAAAAAAACAGTAATAGCAGGCACCCTTGTGCCGGGCGTGATCACCATGATTCTGTCGCAATGGACAAGCTCGGTGCATCTCGCTGCACTTGGTGTTATTCTATTTTGCCTTGGCTTTTTCAACTCCTTCGGCCAGGTGATTTACGCCCATATTAAGGAACTAATGCCCCAAGAAATGTCTGCAAGCGCCATGACAGCTGTAAACTTCTTCACCATGCTAGGCGGAGGTGTGTTCATTCATGCTCTGGGTGGAGTTATGGATAAGATCTCGGCCCGGACACCCCGGTTGGGAGAGGGTTACGAGATTTCCTTTATAATATGCTCTGCGGCGTTCTTGATCTCTGCGGCACTCTACTTGACGACCAGAGATACCCAGAGGTCGTCTTTAAACTAACAATGATTCCACCTTGCCAGTTAGATGGTTCCCTTGGACTTTTTCAGCCTTCTTGAGGATCTCTCAATTTCAACCCCAGGGCCAAGAATGCCCCGAGAAATATCAGGGCCCCGGTTATTCCTATCCCTGCCCCAAAGGATCCCATGTCCCCTGAAAATCCGATCATAAGGGGTATAAGTCCCCCGCCGGCAACGAATCCCATTGGTACGGCAAAAGAGACCGCAATATTTCTTGCGCTGGGTGGGCCGATGGAAGACAGGGCCGCAAAGCCCGGAGGGAAAAAACAAACAGCCATTACAGGTTGAAGGAATACAAAAACAGCAGTCCATGACCCTGGGGCCAAACCTAGAAAAACACTCAGCACGCCTGTAATAAAAAACACCAAAAAGATGGTTCTCCTGGGGCCAAACTTATCATTTATCATACCAGCCACCATTGCCATAAAAATGCCGGAAATCCTGGACAGACCAATAATGGAGTTCGCCCATCCCCTTGTCATACCTCTTTCTGCAATTAAAAAAAGCGGAAGCATGGTATAAATGCCCAGGGTGGCGGCTATTCCTAGGCTGAACAGAACGGTCATCACCCAAAAAGCACGATCTCCAAGCAATATCCTGATGGCAGAGACACCGGGGGCCTCCCCGTGAAACCGGCCTCCCTTTCCAAACAGAGCGAATGCTATTCCAGCCAGAATGGAGACGACCCCGAGGGACCACAAAACCCCTCTCCACGAAAACCTAGCCAGCATGGCCTCGGCCAGCAGGGGGGCAACCACAAAGCTGAGATTTGGTGCCAATTCATGTATTGCAATGGCCTTACCCCAATGTCTTTGGTCCACTATCGTCGTAAGAGTGGCTATTCCCGAGGGAAGATAAATACCCGCTGCAAGCCCTGTTATAAAAAACCATACTCGCAGGGCCCACAGGGACTGGCATAAAGCCAAGCTGACAAGTGCAGCTCCCACTGACAAGGCAGAAAGCACAATCGTGCTCTTGTGGGTGATCCGGGAGGAAATGAACCCCGATCCAAGGAGGGCAATGAAGTAACCCACAGATATAAATAGGAAGAATGAGCCAGCCTGGGCATGATCCAGTCCCAGGTCCACCTCAATCTGGGGCATAAGGGGAGAAGAGGATATGCGGGCCATGAAATTGAGGAAAAAAATAGAGGCCAAAAACAGCAGTTGAGCAAGTTGTGAGCCAAATCCCAATCCAAGTCCCTTTCCTACCAAGATTTGACACGCGGGGGCGATGCGCAAACAATATGACGGAGAATTATCTAAAGATCAAGAGGAATTGATAAACTCCCCCATAGTGTTGCCAAGATGTTTGACCCCTTGTCTCAAATGATATATCTTCGTGTCCGGGTCATGAGTACTGGCATTTTATGCCGCCTTTGGGTAGCCTTTAACCAGGAGTCAAACCATGGAAACCAAGAACATTACCCTGGAAAAGAAAGATCACATCGCATATATCACCATTGATCATCCTCCTGCCAATGCATGGGACCTGGTCACAACGCAGCAGTTCAGCCACGCAATTGAAGAGGTGGAACAGGATAAGGACATAAGGGTACTGGTGCTTACCGGGCGGGGAGAAAAATTCTTCTCTGCCGGGTTCGATGTCACTGACGTAAAAAACGCAGACAAGACAAGTCCAATGGCAAGAGCACTCTGGACAAAGATTGATCGGTTCACCAAGCCGGTAATTGCTGCAATAAACGGTCATGCCATGGGCGGGGGGCTAGAGCTGGCACTTTGCTGTCACTTCAGGATCATGGCCGATGATCCTTCGTTCAGACTCGGTCTAACCGAATTGAACTTGGGCATTATTCCGGGCTGGGGTGGGACCCAGCGTCTCGCTCGGGTAATTGGGCGTTCAAAGGCCCTCGAAATGATCCTGTTCAGCAAAACCGTTGGTCCATCGGAAGCCCTGGAGCTTGGCCTGGTTAACAAACTGGCCCCTCCTGATAAACTCATGAATGAAACCACCGGGCTCGCCCAAGCCCTGGCAGAAAGGCCGCCTGTTGCGGTACACTGGGTGCTGAAGGCTATGTCTGCGGGCCTGTACCAAGGATTGGACAGGGGCTTAGAGGTTGAGGCCGAGGGAAGCCTGGCTGTCCGTAATACCAAGGACAGGGAAGAAGGTTTCAAGGCGTTCATGGAAAAACGCAAACCCATATTTAAGGGAGAATAATCAGAGTTCACCAACAAAGGAGAAGCAAAATGGATAAATCCCTGGTGGCTATTGTTCGATATGAAAAACCGCTTGAATCCGTCCAAAAGGCAGTGGCCCTGTCCAAGGGCCTAGAGGCCCTACCCCGCAATGCAAAGGCCTTTGTAAAACCCAATATCGTTTTCTGGACAAAGGTGGTGGATTTCCCAAAGTGGGGGGTCATCACCACATCACGGGTTGTTGAGGATATTATCGTTGTTCTTAAAGATCACGGGATTAATGACATCACCATAGGAGAGGGAACCGTTACATTCAGGCCAAAGGACACTGAGACCGCAGCCCATGCCTTTGAAACCCTTGGATACAACAAGCTTAAGCAACGTTACGGGGTCAAGGTCATTAACATCTTCCAAAGGCCATTTGAAAAGGTGGACGTGGGCGACGGCATAACATTTAACTTCAACACGGATATCATTAACAGCGACTTTGTTGTGAATCTCCCTGTTCTTAAAACACATGCCCAGACAATAGTCAGCCTCGGAATAAAGAATCTTAAGGGCACAATTGACATCAGTTCCAGAAAGAAATCCCATAACGCTAATCCTGACACAGACCTCAATTTCATGGTCTCTAAGCTGGCCAACAGGATGCCGCCCATGTTTACCTTGATTGACGGCATATACAGCCTAGAAAGGGGACCTGCTTACGACGGCAAGGCCCGGCGGACCAATGTCCTTATAGGCTCATCAGATATCCTTTCTGCTGACATGGTAGGGGCAAAAGTATTGGGCTACGAGCCCTCTGATATTCCCCATCTGGTTCACGCGGCCAGTTCCCGCGGCAGGGCTCCTGATCTGTCTGACGTGGAGATTGTTGGCGAAGACATAGAGAATGTTGCCTCTCATCACAAGTACGATTTCAAGTACACAAAAGACGGAAAACTACCCCTTCCATTGCACAGGATGGGAATAAAGGGGCTTTCCTACCCTAAGTACGACCTCACCATGTGCACCTATTGCTCTGGTATCAATGGGGTGGTCCTTTATGCCATTGCCAGCGCCTGGAAGGGAGAGCCTTGGGATGACGTTGAGGTACTTACAGGTAAGGCCATGAAACCCACCCCGGGGATGAAAAAGACCATCTTGCTTGGCAAATGTATGTACCAGGCCAACAAAGACAATCCAGACATCAACGAGATGATCCCGGTCAAAGGCTGCCCACCCAATCCCGACGACATTGTCAAAGCACTGCACAAGGCGGGCATCATGGTGGACCCTGCCATATTCCAGAACATGGAAACCGCACCCGGGCTCTTGTTGGCAAGATACAAGGACAAGCCCGAGTTCGATTCCGGGTTTTTCACCGTTGCTTGACAAATAAATATAACGTAACAAATCCGGGATCCGTGAGTAATCGTCAGCACGTCCTAACACTCTCCTAATTTCGGATTGCTGCGCAATATCTTCATCCGGATGTCAAGGGCTCTTGTAGCCCCGTTGTAAGATAGGCTCTAGAGGGTAGGACAAATTGCTGGACACTGACGTCACTTCATGAAGGATAAATTTAGGAATTGAGGAATTAAGAAATCCGCGTTAATTTTACTTGTGAGACAGAACGCAGAAGCCACCTGGCGGGGAGGACAAATGATTAGGTCGCCATTACACAAACTTGGTAAGCCTCATATAGGTAAGAGTGCATAAACAGTCATCAACGGGGAACCTTGTGGCACAACCGCAGCAGCTCAAAATAGGCACATCTGGCTGGAATTACAAGCATTGGAAAGAAATTTTTTATCCAGCACATATCTCTCAAAAAAAGTGGCTTGAATTTTATGCCACCAGGTTTGATACAGTAGAGCTAAACGCCACCTTTTACAGGCTCCCCAAGGTGCAGACATTTCAGTCTTGGCGTAAGAGAACACCAGAGGGCTTTCTGTGGGCTGTCAAGGCCAACAAATTCATAACCCATACCAGAAGGCTCAAAGACTGCCAGGAGCCCCTTGAGCGCTTCTATTCTTCAGCCAAAGGCCTTGAAGACAAGCTGGGCCCAATTCTGCTGCAGTTACCACCGAGCCTCAAATTTGACGAAGCCCTGTTCACTGACTTCTGCTCCTTGCTGGATAGTGCATGTGACCATGCCCTTGAGATTCGCCATGCCTCATGGATAAATGAGAGGGCATTTCAGATAATGTCTGACCACAGAATCGCTTTCTGTATCTCAGATACCGCAGGCAGGTATCCCTTTCACGAGGAAATCACCACGGGCTTCACATATATTAGGCTGCATGGGTCAAAAAAACTCTATGCTTCCAAATATACAACGGAAGAGCTGGAGACCTGGGCCAAAAAGCTCCTGGATTGGAAGGTGGATGCCTACGTATATTTTGACAATGACTTTGGCGGCCACGCTGTACAAAACGCTGAGGAGCTAAAAAAAATCCTAGGCCAAATTTAGACTTGACTTTTCTATTGACGAGGTGTTTAAATATTAGACGATGCGTCTAAGAGCTAAGACGTAAGATGTGAAGCAGGGTTTTCCAAACTCAAAGTACTGGGAACACATAACAAAGGGCTAAGGTGGGAATCGAAGAGAGAAAACAACGGGAGAAGAACCAAAGGCGCAACCTGATCCTTGCTGCTGCCATGAAGATCTATGAAAAGGACGGCTACCATGGAATCACAATGGACAAGATTGCAGAAGCAGCAGAGCTGAGCCGCGCCACCCTCTATCTTTATTTCAAGACAAAAGATGAAATCCTCACCCATGCAATTCTGAACTTCCTGGACTACTTCGGGCAACTTCTTGAGGAATTGAATGCGGCCATAAACACTCACAAGGCAGACTTTCTGGATGCCTTGTGGGATATTTTTATGAAATTTTATCAGCAGGACCCGCTTGCCTTTGGGGCTAGTTTGTACTTCCATCAAGGTGAAATAATCCGTAGCCTTGCGCCAGAGCTTAGAAGTATGCTTGCTGAGAAGGGCTCAATGAACTATAGGTCTTTATGCCAAATAGTTCAAAAGGGCATTGACATGGGATACCTGGTACCTGAAGATCCCAGGACGCTTGCAGAGGTAATATGGTCGAGCTTCCTGGGCATAGTGCACCTGGAACACAGTAAAAAGGCCATGGGCAGAAAATCGCACCTTGAGCAAAGCTGCTCTCTTGCGCTCAAGGCCTTGAAAAAGGGTTTGACAAGGGGGGATAACAAGTCATGAAAAAAGAAATAACCATTAAGGTTAACGGCGATACCTACCACCTTGCGGTTGATCCCTGGCGCACCCTGAACGAGGTTTTAAGAAACGATCTCAACCTGACCGGCACCAAGTTGGGGTGCGGTACTGGGGATTGCGGGGCCTGCACAGTACTGGTAAACGGCCGAACAGTTAGTTCTTGCCTCACACTTGCAGTTGAAGTGGATGGCAAAGAGATCATGACCATCGAAGGACTTGCTCCTTCCGGAGAAGAGCTTCATCCCATTCAGCAGGCCTTCATAGAAAAGGGGGCCATCCAGTGTGGGTACTGCACACCGGGAATGGAGTTGTCCGCGTATTATCTCCTGAAAAACAATCCCTACCCCAGCGAAGAGGAAATAAGGCAGGCCCTGTCTGGCAATCTCTGCCGGTGCACGGGCTATAACAAGATCGTAGAGGCAATTGCCGCTGCAGCCCAACAACTCTCTTCACGATAAAGGGGGAAGATCATGCCTTTACCAAAATTCGAATACATGGCGCCTACGACACTTGCCGAAGCCTGCAAGCTTCTCAAGGACAACGCTCCCAATGCCCGGGTCATGGCGGGCGGGACCGATCTTCTGATAAAGGCAAAGCACAAGGCTATCCGGCCCGGTGTTGTAATAGGCTTAAAAAACATACCTGACCTGGATGTAATCAGGGTGGAACGCAATAAGGGGCTTACCATTGGTGCCACTGCGCTCTTGGCTGATGTTGCGGCCCATCCCCAGATCAAGAGGTTTTACCCAGCTATTGCATATGCAGCCAGCGTGACCGCCAATGTGCAAATACGAAACATGGGCACCGTGGTAGGTAATCTCTGCAATGCCGCCCCTTCGGCAGACAATGCCCCTACCCTCCTCGCCATGGAGGCCGAGGTGATCATCACAGGCGTGGACGAACAACGGACTGTGCCCCTTAAGGATTTTTTCACGGGCCCAGGGCTTACCGTGCTGGAGCCAGGCGAAATAGTAAAGGAAATCTTCGTTCCCTGGCCACCCCCACGCTCTGGCGTATCGTTTCAGCACATCTCGCCAAGGGGAAAAGTGGATATCTCCGCGGTATGCGTAGGGGCCATGGTCATAATGGATGGTAAGGTCTGCCGTGAAGCGCGCGTGGCCTTGGGAGCAGTGGCCCCTATTCCGATGCGTGCAAAAAAGACTGAAAGGCTTCTAAAAGGCAGGGAGCTTACAAATGAGTTACTGCAACAGGCAGGCGCGCAGGCCACCAAAGAAGCCAAACCCATCTCTGATATGCGAGCAAGTGCGCGGTACAGACGCCAAATGGTGGCAGTGTTGACAAAAAGGGCATTGGAAGAGGCAGTAAAAAGGGCACGAACAAGAATAAAGAGAGGTTAGGATCATGGCTCGGTTCAGCACAGTTGGAAAAGATATACCCAGGACAGATGCGAAGGCAAAGGCAACAGGAGCCGCCCTTTATACCGACGACATTAAGTTGCCAGGAATGCTATACGGTAAGATCCTGCGCAGCCCCGTCCCCCATGCCAGGATCGTTCACATTGATGTGAGCAAGGCGCTCTCCCTTCCAGGGGTTAAATGCGTCATAACCGGCGAAGACACGCCCAAGATAAAATACGGCAACTGGAGGCTGTTTCCGGAAACCCAGGATGAATATCCCCTTGCTGTTGATAAGGTCAGGTTTGTGGGCGACGAGGTGGCAGCAGTGGCCGCTGTTGATTTGGACACCGCCGAAGAGGCACTCGAGCTTATCCGGGTAGAATACGAGGAACTTCCCGCTGTATTTGACATAGAATCGGCTCTCAAAAAGGGAGCGCCTGTTTTGCACGATTATTGCCCCAACAATGTCAGCATCACACGAAAAATAGAGTACGGGGATATAAAGAAGGCATTTGCAGAGGCAGACTATGTGAGGGAGGATACCTTCCGAGTCCATTCGGTAAGCCATGCTTACATGGAACCATGTTCCAGCCTCGCTGCTGTGGACCTAGACGGTAGGATAACGCTTTGGACCTCAACCCAGACTCCATACATCGTGCAGTGCTTGCTGGCCTCCACACTGGGCATGCGGGAAAACGATATCCGGGTCATTAAGCCATACGTGGGGGGTGGATTCGGCGGTAAGATGGAAATGAGACCGTGGGAGTTCTGCGCAGCATTCATGGCAAAGAAGACCGGTAGACCTGTCAAGATTACACTCACAAGGGAAGAAGAGCTCACCACGGGAAGACGCCGGCATGGTATGAAAATCATTTCCAAGGTCGGGTTCAAGAAGGACGGAACCCTGCTTGCCAAGGATCTCAAGATATTCCTGGACGGCGGGGCCTACAATAGCATGGGGCCCACAGCCACTTTTCTCTGTGGCAACTTTGGTGCAATGCTTTACCGCTACCCCAACTACCGCTTCCATGGCCAGCATGTTTACACAAATAAACCTCCTGCAGGGGCAATGAGGGGATTCGGAGCACCCCAGTCGCTTTACGCAGCCGAGACCCAAATGAACATAGTGGCAGAGGAACTGGGCATTGATCCTATAGAGCTTCGCATCAAAAACGCCATGCGGCCAGGAGATAAGATACCGGATGTTGCCACCATCTCGAGCTGCGGTTTCATAGAATCGCTGGAGGCGGTGGCCAAAATGAGCAACTGGAAAAAGAGGAGAAAATCCTTAAAACCCGGCGAGGGTATAGGCATTGGGTGTTACAGCTTTATTTCAGGGGGAGTATTTAATTGGTTCAACACCCAGTATCCGTTTTCCGCGGCAGAGGTCAGGGTCTTTGCCGATGGCACGGCGCATCTACTTACCATGGCCTCAGATATCGGGCAAGGATCAGACACAGTGCTTAAGCAGATCCTGGCCGAGGAACTTGGTCTCAAGATGGAAGACATCCGCATCACCTCTGCTGATACAGCCATGACCCCTCAGGCAGACCTGGGAACCTGGGGAAGCAGGGTAACCCTTATGGCTGGCAACGCCGTACTGGATGCTGCCAGAAAGATCAAAGAGAAGCTTTTTGGGGCTGTCTCAGCAAGGTTTAACCTCAACGTCATTTACGACATGGAATGCAAGGATGGCCGCGTGTATGCCAAGGGAAGACCGGAAAGGGGCATGTCCTTTGGTGAGGCAGTGGCAATGGTGCAAAAGGCCAATAGAGGAGAACCCCTCGTGGCCAGGGGATCTTACACTCCAAGGGGCAAAGGCCTGGTGACTCCTGCCTTCAGCTTTGGGGCACAGGTGGCCCATGTCTCAGTTGACAAAGAAACCGGGTTGGTTCGCGTAAAGAAAATGTGGACAGCACACGATTGCGGTACCGTCATTAATCCAACCGCAGTGGAAGGGCAACTGGAGGGATCAATTCACATGGGACTGGGGTATGCCCTGTGTGAACAGTTCGTGATGGACAAGGGGAAGACCCTTACAAACACTTTCCTTGACTACAAGATACCTTCAGCCCTGGATATGCCGCCAGGGGACTCAGCATGTATAGAAACCTATGAGCCGGAAGGGCCTATGGGTGCAAAGGAAGCTGGCGAGGGCCTTGCATCACCCACCGCCCCTGCCATTGCTGAGGCAGTATATCATGCCACAGGTTACCGGTGCATGGATCTACCCATAACACCTGAAAAGATTCTAAAGGGCATGAAAAAATGAACAAGCACTGATAGGCCCTAAATCTTGGGCGCAAGGCCAAGGGAAAGACAGATATATTTTTCCATCTCCACCCTGGGAACCATTCCCTCCCTGATGATCCGCGGCCTGTCACCCGTGACATCCACGATCGTGGTTCCCGGTCCCCCTGGGGTCTGCCCCCCATCAAGTATTGCATCTACCTTGTTGCCCAATTGTTCAAGCACATCGGCAGGGCCAAGACATGGGGTCTTTGAGCTAATGTTAGCACTGGTTCCGGTTATGGCTCCGCCCGCTAACCCAGCAAGAGCACGTGCAACACTGTTACTTGAAAGGCGAAGCCCTATCTTCCCCGTGCCCCCTGTAAGCAGTGAGGAGACATGATCCCTCGCCCGAAACACCAGGGTAACCCTGCCTGGCCAGATCTGCTTGATCAGCCTCGATGCAGTCTCGGGCACATGCTCAGCAAACTTATGTACCAGCTCCTCTTCTGCAATAAGCAATAGGATTGGATTGCCCTCAGGCCTCTGCTTGGCTTTAAAGAGCCTTCTTATGGATTCCTCATTTTCCGGGTCCACTGCCAGGCCATAAAAGGATTCGGTGGGAAAGGCCACAAGACCTCCCTGGCAAATTATCTTGCTGGCATGTCTTAAAGACCTTTCTCTTTCTTTTGGATCTTGGACATTCAACAGTATTGGACTCTTCATATATAAACACCACCTGTTCTATCCTTGGCCCAGGACCTTGGATCTTAGGTTTTCCCTGTATTGCCCAAGACGCTCTCTGAGCTCTGGATACTTGACAGCCAATATCTCCACAGCCAGCACTGCTGCGTTGGCAGCGCCTCCTGAGCCAATCGCCACTGTGGCAACAGGAATGCCAGGAGGCATCTGCACGGTTGACAAAAGTGCATCGAGACCGTTCAACGGGGAAGAATCAATGGGTACACCTATCACAGGCAGGGTGGTATGAGATGCTATGACCCCTGCCAAATGGGCAGCCCATCCTGCGCCGGCTATTATTACCTCAATGCCCCTGTGTGCTGCCTCTGTAGCATATGCCCTTGTTTCCTCGGGCGTCCTATGGGCAGAAAGCACCTTCACTTCGTGTGGGATCTCAAAGCTCTCAAGTGTATCAATGCAGCCCTTCATCACTTTTTCGTCTGATGCACTACCCATGATCACTGCAACTTTCGCATCTTTTTTATCCATTTGAACACTCCCTGCTGTCTTTGCTATACCTTAACCCCTGGTTGTTGAGCCCCGGCCCTTCTTGGCCGCTGCTCCGGCCAAAGGATATACAACCATGCCAGCCAGCCATGCCACATCTTCTGCCGACAATATGTCCTGGATGCTTTTGTCAAAGAGAATGCTTCCTTCTGGCGGAAACTCATCATCTCCCTTCCACAGAATAAGGGCCACAGGGACTTTTGGCAATGCCTTCACCATCACGGAAACATCTCCGTGGTCAAAGGGCTCGGCATTATACAGCTCGGTTGCAATCTCAGAGAGCAGGTCCGGCTCCTGGCCAAAGGCCTTTAGAAGTGGCTGCTTGGCCCTGCTCACGAACGCATCCAAATAAAATCTTCCATCAGGAATCTCCTGGTATGCCACCCATTGGCCTTCAAGCTTGGAGCCCTGGCAGCCCAGAAGATAGTGCAGAATCAAAACCTGCTCCTGGAGGGGTACTTCATTATCATTGCCCAGCACTGAAAACTTCATTGTGGGCCACTCAATTTGAAGCTCCTTGTTTAGGAATTCTAGTCTGAGCCACACGTTGCCGTGCTTATCAGATACCAACGAGGCACCGCTTTGATCAGCTATTCTCTTGGGATTTGCCTTTTCCAGTTCACTTTTCGCTATTTCAACCGCCTTTTTGTAATCATCAATCCTTGGCACGATACTGACCTCCAACTGGGTATTATCATGTCACTTAAACATTAAACCTAAAATGGATAATGTCACCATCCTTTACTACGTATTCCTTTCCTTCAAGCCGCATGGCCCCGGCTTTTTTGACTCCCTGAAAGGACCCATATTTTTTTAAGTCTTCAAATGATACGACCTCAGCACGGATAAATCCTTTTTTGATATCCGAGTGTATGGTGCCGGCGGCCTCGAGCGCCGGGGTTCCGGCAGGCACAGACCATGCCTTTACCTCTTGTTCGTTGGCCGTAAAAAAAGATATGAGGTTGAGGAGCTGGTAAGAGGCAGCAATGGTCCTGTCCAGGACCGATTCTCTTATATCATAGGCCTCTATAAATTCCTCTGCCTCTTCTTTGGTCATGTTGGCAATGTCCATTTCAAGCCTCCCCCGAATGACTATCATCTGGACATCTTGGGGTGGCTTTTTCCATTGAGGCATTGACTGGTCCTCATCTTCATTATTTATAACGATCAACTGCGGCTTGGCGGACAGAAACGTAAAGCCCCTCAGTTCCGGCTTTGAGGACAGGTCCCTGTCTGAGCGAAGGGGAAGTTCCTGTTCAAGCAATTCCTTGCAGCGCCTCAACAGCTCCAATTCCTCAGCCCCTTCCTTTTTCCCCCTCTTGATATCAAGCTCCAGCCTCTGGATGCGCTTTTCAACTACCGCGAGGTCACCCAGGATCATCTCCTCTTCCATTGTCCAGTAATCTTGCTCGGGTGTAGGGTCCGTGCCACCCGGTCCCTTGAAGTTTCTCAGTACATGGAGTAACGCATCGCATATTCTGATCTCGCTCCACTGGCCGGACTCTGACCTTACGCCTTCAGAGCCTATCTCGGCAGGTAAAAGGTATTCCACCTTGGCATAGGTGGTTTTTTTTGGTTTCACTAGGTTACTTATAAAATCCACCCGGTCGTCATACACCGTTACTGTAGTTATATGACGCTCGGCCTTGTTAAAGGCCTCGGTCGTGGTCTCTCCTCTGGCTCCTGCCAGGGCACGGAAAATAGTAGATTTTCCTGACTGAGGTAATCCTATGATAGCGAGCTTCATACCTTTTCCTTTCAGAAAACTTGAGCGACTGATAAGGGGTCAGACTTGGAGGTAAGGCCTGCCCTTTCGCCTCCTCAACAGCACATATATGGCGCCTGTTCCCCCATCATATGGCCTTGCTGTTGAAAAAGCCAAGACAAATTTCCGCACAGGCCCGCGGCTCAACCATATGGGGATCCTTTCCTTCAATATTGGAATATGGTCTTCTGAGTTTAACCCCCTACCATGAATTACTAACACGCAACGAAGGCCCATGGCATGGCTTCTCATAAGAAAATTTCTTATCTCCACTTCTGCATCTTTTTTGGTAAGGCCGTGGAGATCCAAGTAATCCTGGACAGGGAATTCACCCCTTCGGAGCCTTCTCATTAATTTCCTGTCAAACCCCCGGACCGCGCCCTCGATGTATTCGTCGCTGAAGGTAATATCCATGTCCCCGATGCCATGAACCAGCTCCCATAGATGGGTCATTGCCTCCAATTCGTCGTTGGGAGCAGGATGGGCGGGTTTTATGGTGGGATCAGGGTGCCTGACTATTTTCTTTTTATTGTCTTTCAACGGCTCCACCTCTCCCACTGCCTGGAGAAAGATCTCATCATCGGTTGGGACTACTTCATCCTTGTGGGCACCAATAGGCCTTGAGCTTGACACCTTTGCCACCGGCTGTTGCAAGCGCCTTTTTATCTCCCGGGGATTACTTGCAACGGGATTAAAAGGATCTTGTTTTGCGCCGGGCTTGGGGGTGCTGGGAGCAGTCTTTTTTCTCTTTTTGCGCCGTGCCATTGGTAGCCAAAGAACCTGGGTGAAAAAGCCACTTTTTGTCACTACCTCAAAGATTTGGCGTGATTATAGCACAAAATGTGGGTATAGTAACAAGATTCAAGGGTCCATCACCCAGTCAATTTCCTAATACCAACTTTACCCATTTACGGTAAAACGTGAAATGGGTAAAAAAGTTAATGTCTTAAAGTTTTGGAGGTCTTGCGCATGGAGAAAATCAAGGTGGGGATCATAGGTGCTGGCGGATACGGGGGATGCGGTGCAATAGAATTGCTTATAAAACACCCTGAAGCCCAAATAGCAGCTCTTATTGACAAGCAGAATGTCGGGCAGAAAATAAGTGACCTTTATCCCCATTTGCAGGGCTTCTGCGATCTTCCCATTCTATCCCCCGATTCAACCGATATACCACAAGACTTGGATGTAGTCTTTTTTGCCACCCCTGACGGGGTGGGCCAGCAGGGTGCTGCAAAGTGGTTAGACAAGGGCGTCAAGGTAATTGATTACAGCGGTGACTTCAGGTTCAACAGTCTGGAAACATACCTGGATTATGCTGCACGAATAGGCAGGCCTAAAGAACACAAGGCACCGGAATTACTGCCAAGTGCAGTCTATGGGCTGCCTGAATTACACCGCGAGGATATTTCAAGATCAAACCTTGTGGGTAATCCTGGTTGTTTTGCTGTAAGCTGTATCCTTGGGCTGGCACCTGCGGTCAAGGATCATCTGATTGAGCCCCAGACAATTGTGTGCGACGCAAAAACAGGTGTGTCAGGGGCCGGAAAGAACCCGAACCCCATGTTCCATTACCCTGCCCGCTACGATGCAATGAACGCGTACAAGATATCGGGTCATCAACATGTGTTTGAAATTGAGCGAGAACTGAGCCTTTTGGCTGGCAGTGAGATCTGTGTAACTTTCACCCCTCACGTAGTCCCCCTTTGCAGGGGCATTCTTTCAACAATTTATGCCCAGCTCAATGAAAACTTGGATCTGAAAAAAGTTAAGGAGTGCTATGACACCTTTTACGCTAAGGACAGTTTTGTAAGGGTCTTTGGCCCTGAAAAGCTGCAGGTAAGTACCGCAGTGAGGGGAAGCAATTTTTGCAATCTCTCGATTAATGTTGATGAGCGCACTGGAAAACTTATTGTGGTTAGCCTGATAGACAATCTGGTGAAGGGTCAGGCAGGAAGTGCTGTTCAAAATATGAACATCATGTTCGGTCTTGACGAAACAATAGGGCTGTTACATCCCGGGATGTATCCATAGGCGCATGAGGAGCGGCTGCAGATTACTTTCTGTCTGAAACCAGCATTGCTTACATACGCCCCATTGCATTGTGGGCTGTGCCTATCTATCTTATGCACACCTTGCGCACCTGCATTAGATCGGTTACGCCCTCAAGTACCTTGCGGATGCCATCCTGCATAAGGGTGGTCATTCCATCCTTGGCCGCCTGGAGTCTCAGATCCTCAATTTTAGCCCTGTTCTGTATCAACCTCTTTATCTCATTGGTGCAAACCAGTAATTCATGAATAGCGGTTCTTCCGCGGTATCCCAAGTTCCCACAGTAGGAGCAGCCTTTGGCCTTGTAAAGATAAAAGTCATCACTGTACTTGACACCCAAGCGCTCAAAATCTCCATCATAGGCCCTCACCAAGGCCTCGAATTCATCCCTGCTTGGGTGATACTTTTCCTTGCATTTTTCGCACAGGGTCCGCACAAGACGCTGGGCCAAGATCCCCAACAGCGCATCAGAGAAATTAAACGGGTCCATCCCCATATCTAGCAATCTGGTAATAGTCTCAGGCGCACTGTTGGTGTGAAGGGTGCTGAATACAAGGTGTCCTGTCAAGGAGGCCTCAATGCCCATTGCAGCGGTTTCATGATCCCTCATCTCGCCAACCATGATCACATCCGGATCTGCTCGCAAAAAGGCACGCATGGCCGTTGCAAAATCAAACCCTATTTTGGGCATCACTTGAACTTGCCTCAACCCGTCCTGGGTGATCTCCACTGGATCCTCTGCTGTCCATATCTTCTTTTCCGGCGTGTTGATGTACCTTAGCACAGCATGAAGTGTGGTTGTCTTTCCGCTTCCAGTAGGACCCACCACAAGAACCATTCCATAGGGTTTTGTTATCATGTCTATGAGCGCATTGTAGTCCCTCTGGCTCATGCCCATTTTGTCCAATGGAATGGGATCACCAGTTGTGAGTAAGCGCAATACTACATCTTCGTTTTGCCCTGCTGTGGGGATAGTGGCAACACGCAGCTCAATATCAAGGGGGGCAAACCTCCGGAACTTAATTTTTCCGTCCTGAGGAAGCCTTCTTTCAGATATATCAAGATCAGCCATGATCTTGATTCTGGAAACAATAGCCCTCTTGTAGCTGAAAGGGATTGTTTGATAGACCTGACATGCGCCGTCCACCCTAAAGCGTACCAGGGCGTTTTGCTTTCCCGAGCGGGGTTCTATGTGAATATCCGAGGCCCCGCGATGGTAAGCGTCTACAATCATTTTGTTTACCAGCTGTACGATTGCACTATCTTCCTCGCTGACGGACTCCGATTCTTCATCATAGTCTTCGTCGCTTGCCTCCAGCTTGCCCAGGATCTCCTCTATACTCCCCGACTCTGCCAGCATACTTGTGGCCTTGATATCAAAGAAGAGATCTATCATCTTGAAGATGTCGTCTTTGAGGGCCACACAGTACTCGAATTGCTTGCCATGAAGGATTCTCTTAATAGCGTCCCTGGCCGGCAAGTAACTGGGGTCCTCCATGGCCACCACTATTTTGCCATCCTTTTGTTCCACCGGCACAAATACGTTGGTTCTGAGGTAACTGGGCCTGAGATTCTTTATCAGCTCGCCAGGGATGGGCATGCGCTCATCATATGCAATAAACCGGGTCTTGTAAAAAGAGGCAAGGGATTTGCCAATGTCTTCCTTAGATACCTGAAAATCCGACATCAGCACGGTCTCCACGGCCCTTCTCGTCTTTCTTGCCCGGGTCATGGCCTCCGTGAGGTCTTTGTTGCTTATGATATTGTTTGCTATGAGGTAGTCAAAGCGGGTCGGTTTTGCCTTTTGTTCGGCCCTGTGCTTATTGAAAATGGCAATGCCCAGCACCTTGGCAATCTCTGCAACGGAACTTTCGTCTTCCTTACCAAAGACCTCGCCATTTTTCTTGTTTATAAGCTGCAGGACGCCAAGGAGGTACTTGTTGTAGGTTATGGGTGCTGCCAGCACCTGTGTGGTCTTATACCCGGTTTTTTGATCCCAAGACTTGTCAAACCGGAGTAGTGGGTTTATGGACTTTAACTCTGCGTCATCGTAGGCATTCCTGACATTGACCAGTGTACCGGTGGCCGCGCAGTAACCGGCTATGCTGTTCTTTTCAATGGGAACCCTTATTTCGCCAACCTCATCGCCGGTCTTGAAGCGCGACACTATCTGCTTCTTGATGCCATCAACAACGTAAATGGTGATTCTATCGGCATCAAACAGGCTGAGGATCTCACCTTGAAGATTCAGCAGGATATCATTGGTATCCTTAGCCGAATGAATCCTGTTGGTTATGTAGTTGAGTTTCTTCTGAAACTGAAGCTCTTCCTCGAGGCTCCTTCCCCTGTCTTCCTCTATTCCCTTTTTTTTGAGTAATGCGCACATCCTATAACAATGAATTCACCATTTCTGAAGCCGAAGAGCAGGACACCCTGATTAATTATTGACCGCCCGGGGCGCCAGGCCCTCTGCCCGAGCCGCCAAATACCATAAAATTACAATGCATTTGAGAGGGGCGCAGGGTCCAGGGCCAAAGCCCGGGGGACCAATATCTGGCATCCGCCTATACCCGGGCCCTCTCAATCGGGCAATATGATCCGGCCACTTCGAGAGTCCCTGTCGCATGGGCCTCTTAGCTACCAAATTTGGCCGCTGTTGACAAGATGCCTTCACTGGACCTGCTCCATGTGGCGTACCCTGTCCACTACGCCCGGTTCCCACGAGAGAACACCCTCTCTCAAAGCACGTGTCTTATTAGCATATCGGTGTTTAGCAAAGGATGGTAAAGATTTTTTTCGCGCACAATAACATGTAATCATTGAAACGTTGCTACACTTGGGTTATATGACTCGGAGGCGGGCCTCGGGGATGCAGAAACCGGGGCCGATCAAATTTGCAGCAGTCGGCGACAAATCCATGTGTGTAAGGTAAGGGTCCATGTGGATAGATACCCATGCACATCTTGATATGGAGGTCTTCCAGAAGGATCTCGAATCAGTCCTCAAGCGTGCAGAGGATAATGGGGTGGAAGCCATTGTCACCGTGGGTGTTGACCTGAGAAGCTCGCAAGATGCAGTGCAACTTGCCAACACCAGGCCCAACCTGTATGCTGCCGTGGGTCTGCATCCCCATGAGGCCGGATCATTCAATTCCATGACGCTGGAAACCCTGGCCACATTGAGCCAGGACCCGAAAGTCGTAGCCTGGGGAGAAATAGGCCTTGACTATTACAGGAATTACAGTCCCCGGGAACTGCAAAGAAAGGCGTTTGAGGAGCAGCTGCATATTGCAATCGATTTAGGGCTACCGATCATTATCCATGATAGGGAAGCTCATGAGGATATCCTGGATATACTTAGGAAAATCGGTAAAAGGGAACGCTTTGGTGTGGTACACTGCTATTCCGGAGACATGGAGTTGGCCCAACAGCTTTTTGACATGGGGTTTTTCATCTCCATTCCAGGTACAATTACTTACAAAAATGCAGCCCAGATTAGACAAGTGGCAGCAAGTGCGCCCATTAACCGAATATTGATTGAGACGGATGCCCCGTTTTTAGCACCCGTGCCATACCGGGGAAAGCGTAATGAGCCGGCATACGTGGCCATAACAGCCCAAGAGTTGGCCAAACTCAGAAAACTAAACGAGACAACACTAGCTGGGCTACTGAGAGACAACACCAAGAAACTTTTCGGAATCTAGAACACCTGATGCAACACCCAACAATCAACCCCAAAGACCCTCTTGTTTTGGCTTCGCGTTCACCCAGGAGAAAGAGGCTCCTTGAGCAGATGCGCATACCCTTCAGAGTAGTACCCAGCTTGATTCACGAACAGGCCGATGAAAAAAACCTTTATGAGGTGGCCAAAAAACTTGCAGTGAACAAGGCCTTAGACGTAAGGCCTAGGGCGGGTAAAAGCTGGGTCTTGGGTGCCGATACTATCGTGGAAATAGACGGAATAATCTTGGGAAAGCCCGAAGACGAGGAACACGCACGCCAAATGCTGGAAAAATTGAGCGCAAGAACCCATCGTGTGCTTACTGGATTTTCCCTAGTGGCCCCTGACGGCACCTTGGCCCATGTGGAAGTTGTGCAAACCGAGGTGAGAGTGAAAAAACTCAGCGAGGATGAAATCCTGGGATACATAAGCACAGGGGAGCCCTTTGGAAAAGCGGGAAGTTACGCCATACAAGGCATTGGTGCCTTCCTCGTGGAATCTATTACGGGTTCGTATACCAACGTGGTTGGTCTGCCGGTATGCGCCCTAATTAAGGCCTTAGTCGGTTGCAGGGCGCTGCACAGATACCCCATTCCCCTGTCTTCGGGATAGGGAACGCCGCCTTGCCTCGGCCAAAATTATACCGGTAGCCACTCCCACATTAAGCGAATCGATACCCCCATAAGAAGGAATACTCAGCAGCTCATGGCATTTTTTCCTTATCCCCTGGCTGAGCCCCTTATCTTCGCTTCCCACCACAAGGGCGGTCGGCCCTTGCCAGTCATAGTCATAAATGGATTTATTTGCCTCACCCGCGGCCCCGATGATCCAGAATTCCTTTTGCTCAAGGTAATCTAATGCCCTGGACAAATTGACCACCCTTGAAATGGGAAGATATAAGTGGCACCCTACAGCCCTTTTTAGGACCCTGGGACTTACGCTTGCAGATCTGTCCTTGGGGATGATAAGGCCTGAAATACCAAAAAAAGCACTGGTCCGAATAATAGAACCCAAATTCCCTTCGTCTGTAATGTGGTCTGCTATTACAAAGATGGGCTGCCCCAAGGAATCTCCCGCAAGCTGTACGGCCTGCTCCAGATCCGTGTATTTAAAATCCTCTGCTAGCAAGACGATCCCTTGGTGGGATATGCCTGGCAAAAGCGAATCAAGTTCAGCCTTGCTCTTGTAACTGATCTTTATACCATGGGCCTGGGCAAGCTTCTCCACCCTTGAGGCCCTCTTGCTGGTCTTGCCCTCTGCGATCCATACCTCTTTGATCATCTTTTTCCCCGCAGGTATGGATTGAATGGCTGCGTGGTATCCTGGAATAAGCATGGTCTCTGGTTAGAGTTGGAAGTGAGTCTTAATGACTTCCAAGCGGCGAGTTGTTTTGCATCTTTCGGCACGAATAATTGAAATGACATCACCCACGGTCGTCTCCAGATCATCGTTTATCACTATGTAGTCATAGTGCACAGACTCCTTGACTTCTGATACCGCCTTCTCGAGCCTCTTCGCTATTGTCTGCGTGCTGTCCGTTCCTCTTCCCCTTAGTCGTTGTTCTAAAACCTTCAAAGACGGTGGTATGAGAAAAATCAATACAGCATCAGCAAATCGTTTCCTGATGTTTTGTGCTCCGACTGGGTCGACGTCCAAGATCACGTCCACACCTTTGTCAAGTTCGCGCTGCAAAGAATCAACAGCCGTCCCATAATACTCGCCGTAAACCGTTGCCCACTCAACAAAGGCGCCTTTGTCAATCATCTCTTTAAACCGGGATTGTGTGACAAAATGATAATGAACCCCGTCTTTCTCACCTGGCCTAGGATTCCTTGTGGTATGGGATACACAGTAGCCCAATTTGTCTATCCGTAACCTGACTTCCTTTATGACCGTGCTCTTACCGGTGCCAGAGGGCGCGGACAGAACAAACAGCAGCCCCCCTTTGGATATGCTATTCCCAAACAACAGGATCACTCCAAATCTTCTTTTGATACAGTAAAATTGGGATTGAATCTTTGGGCAATGGTCTCCGATTGTATTGCGGAAAGGATTACATGATTACTGTCAGTGATTATAACCGAACGGGTTTTTCTTCCTTGAGTTGCATCAATAAGGCGCCTTTCCTCTCGGGCCTCATCCCGCAGTCGTTTGATGGGTGCAGCATTGGGTGATATTATGGCAACTACCCTATTGGAAACAACAGAATTTCCAAAACCTATATTCACCAATTTTGGGCTCATCGTCTCATCTCCTTTCATTCTACGTTCTGTGCCTGCTCTCTCAACCGTTCCAGTTCTCCCTTTATCTCCACTGCAATCCTGGACACAGTAGCATTTGAGGCCTTTGTGCTCAGGGTGTTGACCTCCCTGTTCATCTCCTGGATCAGAAAATCAAGCCGCCTTCCCACGGGTTCCTCGATGGAGAGATACTCCCTGAACTGGGCCGTGTGACTCCTTATTCTCACGATCTCTTCAGTAATATCAGCCCTTTCTGCAAGAAACGCCACCTCTTGGGCAATCCGCCATTCATCAACCTCCACATCGCCAACAATCCGCGAAACCTTTTCCTTCAGCTTCTCACGGTATTCCTCCACTATTTGGGCCGCCAGCTTTTCCACTTCCTCAACATACGCATCAATGCGACCCAAGCGTTCCAGGAAGTCTTTTTCAATGTTCTGCCCTTCTCTAGCTCGCATCTGCTCCAGCGAGTTAAGCGCCTGCTCCAGTACCTCCTCGAACACGGGCCTTAGTGATTCTATGTCCGGTGCTTCTGGTTCATAAACAATAATATCCTTCAATTGGCATAGGGTATCAAGGCTCACCTCGGGTCCAGTTTCAAACTTGGCCGCCAAGTCTTTGAGTATCTGTTTATAGGATTCTACAAGGGGTTCATTTAATTGCAAGTGGTAAGCAAGCTGTTCATGGCCTGAATTTACCTGAATCGACGCCTCAATTCTACCCCGCCCGACTCTCTTTGCAAGGAGCCCCTTGAGATCCTCCTCCAGGGGCTGAAAATTTCGAGGCAACCGAAGGTGGATGTCTCGATACCTGTGATTAATGGTCTTGATCTCACACTCGAAGGTCTTGCCCTCCCTCTGAAGCTCTGCCCTCCCATATGCCGTCATGCTCTTTATCAAGATTCCCGATCCCCCTCTTTCACCCTTTTAAGTGCCTTTAGCTGTTCAGTGTAACGTCTTCTAACCTGGTTAAACATGTCGATAACCCCTGGATCAGCATAGTCGCGGTACGTCCACTCAAGAGGCCTGAAACTTCCCTTCTTGTAAACCAAGGTCAGATCGGCGAAAATACCCCTGCCCAAATATATCCTGTGAACATAATTCTTCCCGGTTGCAAGAACCAGCCTTTCAAGCCCAATGTATCCGGGATCGATGTTCACCCTCCTTTTACCATCAACTTCGGTTTTTCTCTCCAGCTCATTGGTCTGCAGCTTGATCCTCACAAGATCATCAGGCGCAATAAGCTGTTCAAAGGAAATAAACCTCCGGTGCAGCGGCCATCCCATCTCTCTTTCATAATACCTGGTTCTATCAAAAAAAAGAGGTGGACTTTCCCAATCCACAGGGCCGAACTGAAGAGACATCTCAGTGATGAACTGTTGGACCAAGGTTTCCTGCGGTGAAAAGATGCTCGCAATGAGTTTGACCGGATCTGGTTCACTGGGTCGGCTCATAACCTCTCCCGACACAGTGGTATTCAAAGCCCCTGGATCTCATCCTATGAGGCTCATAAATATTGCGAAGATCGAAAACAACAGGTTTCTTGAGTACCTGCTTCATCCTGTCCCAATCAAGATGTCTGAACTCATTCCACTCAGTTATTATGGCAAGGGCATCGGCTCCTTGGGCCGCATCAAAGGCATCGGCTGCAAATCTCACCTTGTTAAGTATGGCCTTTGCTGCGTCCATGCCCGCAGGGTCATATGCAGATACACTGGCCCCCTTGTCCAAGAGTGAAGTTACTATCTTTATGGCGGGTGACTCTCTAATATCATCTGTGTTGGGTTTAAAGGTAAGGCCCAGCACTCCAATGTGCTTGCCTTTCAAGTTACCTAGAGCCCTCTCCATCTTGTCCACCATTCTGGCCACCTGGTTTTCATTCACCTTTATGACTGACTCGATAATATGTAGGCGATAACCCAGGGATGCACCCAAGTGTGCAATGGCCTTGGTGTCCTTAGGGAAGCAGGAACCGCCGAACCCAGGCCCAGGATGCAGGAACTTCGGGCCTATCCTCCTGTCCAGGCCCATAGCCTTTGCAACATGATGAACGTCAGCGCCCACAAGTTCGCATATATTTGCCATCTCATTGATAAACGATATCTTTGTGGCAAGGAATGCGTTGGCTGCATATTTAATCATCTCGGCGGTCTCGAGGTTTGTCAGCACAAAAGGGGTTTCGATCAAATAAAGTGGGGAGTAGAGATCCTTCATTATTGCGGCTGCCTGCTCGCTGTCCGACCCTATGACAACGCGGTTAGGTCGCATGAAGTCTTCTACGGCAGATCCTTCCCTCAAAAATTCAGGGTTTGAGACTACATCAAAGGGAATTTCACGTTCTTGACTGCTGCGGATGATCTCCTTTATCTTCTTGGCTGTCCCCACGGGCACAGTGCTCTTGGTAACAATCACCTTGTAGCCTTTCATATATTTTCCTATTTCTGAGGCAACTTCAAAAACATATGTCAGGTCTGCAGCGCCATCCTCCCTTGAGGGAGTACCCACTGCGATAAATACCACCAGGCTCTCGTTCAGTGCCTCTTCCAGGTTGGTTGTAAAGGAAATCCTTCCGGCTGACCTATTTCTCTTTAGTATCTCTTCCAGCCCCGGTTCAAAAAAGGGGATTCTCCCTTGTTCCAGGCTCCTAATTTTCTCCTGATCTTTGTCAACACATACCACGCGGTTTCCGAACTCTGCAAAGCACGTACCTGATACCAACCCGACATAGCCGACACCGACCATGCATATGTTCATTTAACCTGTCCTCCTAGAAATGAAGTAAACTCGTACTCACAGCACTGCAGCCTTTCTTCTCTGTTCATCAACTCTCTGCTCCTCTCAGGCTCGGTTCATAGGTCATAATAGCGGCTCTAAGTTCCTCGGTACTCACAACCGAAGTACCCACCTTGCCCACGACTATGCCCCCAGCAAAGTTGGCGATGAGGGAAGAGGAAACAAGGTCAAGGCCAGCGGCCACACCTAGGCAGAGGGTCGCGATGACCGTATCACCGGCGCCTGTCACGTCGTACACCTCTTTTGCCACTGCTGATATGTGGGTAACAGTTCCCCCTCTTTCGAACAACGTCATTCCGTCCTTACCCTGGGTTATGAGTACTGCATTGCAATCAAGTTCCTGAAGGATTACTTCTCCTGCTTTAAGAAGCGTTTCCTCGCCTTCAATGTTGAATCGGCAATATCCGCTTGCCTCATCATTATTTGGTGTTATGATTTCCACCCCTTGATAGCAGGCAAAATTTCCTGTCTTGGGATCTACGGCTATTGGGACTTCAAGTTTTTCTGTTAAGGCCTTAAGCCCTTTCACCAGCTCCCTTGAAACAACCCCCTTTCCATAGTCCGATATCAAAATAATGTCCGTCTCTGCTACGGCTTGGGATGCGATATCCAGGATCTGTTGCATGACCTCATCGGCTATAGGCCTTCTACTCTCCTTATCAAACCGGACCACTTGCTGGTTATGGGCAATAATCCTGGTCTTTATGCTGGTGGACCTGCCCGCCTCTACCAGTATCGAGTCGGTGGACAAGCCTATGTCTCGCATCATGGAAAGAATCTCTTCCCCGGTTTGGTCGTCACCAATTACCCCATACAGCACGGGTTCTGCTCCTAATGCCACGAGATTGCTAATGACATTGGCTGCTCCCCCTAGCATCTTGGTTTCCTTGGCCACCTCCACTACAGGGACCGGAGCCTCTGGGGAAATTCTAGAGACACTACCCCAGATATATTGGTCCAAAATGATATCCCCCACCACTGCGATCTTTGCAGAGCTGAACCTCTCTAGCGCCGCTAGCAACTTTCCTTTGTCAATTTGTGGTTCTGGGATGGACATAGCGTGTATTCCTCATATTGCCGTGTGACGGGTTTTAGGCTGTCTTTATAGCATCAAAGGCACCCCATGTCCAGGATGTCCCATTAGACCCGCCCTGCTCCTCAAGCTGGCAGCTTAGCTTGCATATTTATTCTTGACTAAGTCAATATAATAACTTACATTGCCAGCAGCCAAGTGAGTGAGCTAATGGAACTGTGTGGAAAGGGGGGTAATTTCTAACTAAAAAGGAGGTTAGAAATGAAAAATCGCCGGTTTCTTTTGGGCACAGCCGTTCTTATTCTGCTATCCTTTGTAGCCCTCGCAATGGCTCAAGGGACACCATCGTTAACCCCACCTGACATGCCTGCCAAAATGAAGGCGGCCATTGAAAAAAGTCTCCAGAATGACGAGCTTGCAGCAAAGACCAAGGCAGCTATAAAGCCAGGTGAAAAGCCGGGTTATCTTGGCATCCCGGGTGCACCCCGTCCCAGCCTGATAACCGGACTGCTTTGGGCTATCTGGGTTGGGTGGATTTTTTCTAGTGTGGGCGCATTCGGCGGTATCATGGCCGGCGTCGGGCATATAACCATATTTGGATTGGGCGACTATGCCAAGTCGTTCGGCAAAGGCAGCCCCGTTAATAAGTTGCTTACCGACTCGATTCGGGTGTCAAACCAGTGGCTAGTTGGGCTTTCAGGGCTTATCTCTTCTACTAACTATTACCGTATGGGAAGGCTTGTGGCCCCCCTCGGACTGTGCCTGGCCATTGGTGGTATTGGCGGATCATGGGTCATCCCTGAGATTACAGCAGGTAAGATATCCCTGAAGGCCTACCTGGGGTGGTTCGGAATAGCCGTGTTTGTCATTGGCGCATACCTAATCTATCAAATGACACCTCAATGGGCTGCCAAGAAAAAAGAAAGCCAGGCCGCTGCAGATGCATATCAAAAGGCCGTGAAGGAAAAGGCAGATACAAGAGAGAAAGGCGTCCGCATCATTGAGGGTTCTTGGACCTTCATGATAATTGCAGTTGCATGTGTCGTAGCTTCCACACTTTGGATCAACTTGATCGGCAGCCCTAAATGGATAGCCTACGCCTTACTGTTGATAGGATGGTTGCTAACATTCTTCATTGGAAAGGTCAGGTTCACATTCTATGGCCAGGAATTTGGCTTCACAGCCTGGGTACCCATGGTAGGCGGTATATTTATTGCTGCCATTGCTGCATTCCTGGGCATTGGTGGAGGATTTCTTTATGTGCCATTCTTGACCTCTGTGGCAGGCCTTCCCATGTTCCTGGTGGCGGGCACCTCTGCGCTTGCGGTGCTCATAGGCATGATCATTTCCATATTCACATATATGGTTGGAAAGGGAGTATTGGTTTCCTGGGGTCTTATTGGTGCCGAGCTTGTTGGTATCTTTATTGGATCAATGCTCGGTCCACGAACATCCAAGTATATTCCTGATAAGGTGCTCAGGCTGATTTTCATTATACTTGCCTTCTACGTGGGACTCCGATATACAACCAAAGGCTTTCTAGGCAGAAGCATAGTGCCTCCGTTCTAAAACCTTTCATAGCATTGTGGTCGGGCTGGCCTCGGCAATTGCCGAGGCCAGAATTATCTTAGGCACAGCTGAGCATGGATCCTATCTCAGGATGGTTACAAGCCGTTGATCCCCTACTGATCGGCCCATACCGATGGTTTGCAAACCCCTTGGTTGGATGGTGGGCTGGAACTTTCATAGTCTGCCTTTGGGCAGTGGCACTGGGGGATCTCACCTTGTGGGTGGCCTTCCGGGTTAATCAAAAATACATCAAGGGAACACTCAGAAAAACTGATTACTACCATGAACAGTCCCTCAAGGCCAAATCATTGGGTGATGAGGCGGCATACAAGAAAATCAATTGGCTGGCTAACGAAGAATTCGGGAAATCCTTTTTCATGCTTATGGCAATGGGCATGGGCTCGCTTTGGCCTGCCTTTTTCGCTGCCGCCTGGCTCAATGAGAGATTCGGGCACATGACCTTCCTTATCTTGCCCTCCTGGCTCGGGGGCTATCACATCAATTTTATCGGCCCTTTTGTAGCTCTATACATCCTTGCCCGATATACCTTCATGACCGCGAAATCCTTTGCCAAAAGCCTCCTGGATCGCAACAGCGAAAAGTCTTCACCACTGTCTGGAAGATAATCCCTACCTGGGGGCCTGGGTTGATTCAAATTTCTTTAGCTGGCCCACAAAGTAATCCCTATTTTTCCGGGCCAGGGCCAGTGCTTCCTTGGCGGTTTCAATCGCCTTTCGCCTTTGCCCGTTTACAAAATACGCCTCAGCGAGGGTATCCAGGTATGTTGGGTCCCTCCGCAAGGCCACCGCCCTCTTGGCAAGGGTCAGGGCTTCGCGCCTTTCATCGCTGGTTTTGTCGGGATTGGTGGCGAGAATCCAAGCTAGGTTGTTCAAGGCGACAGTGTTGTTGGGCTGGATAGAGAGGATCTTCCTGTATATTCTGAGTGCCTTTTCTACATCACCGCTCTTGTGATAAAGCATTGCAAGTGCCTCCAGGGCCGCAGTATTGGAGGGCTCCTTTTCAGCCTCCCTTTCCAGCACCCTTACAAGAAACTTCTGGGAAAATCGCTCTGTGGCACCCGCAAAGTTTAGCTCGTAGGTCAAGGCCCCAACGCATAGTACATAAATTACAAAGGCCAACAGGACAAAACGATTATGTCGGGTGGCAATTCCTGGATCAGCGGCCATCCTCTTTAAGCACTCTACTCTCTCCCTGATGCTGAAATGGTGCCAACTGGGTATATCTCTGCTCTTGCCGCTCCATAGCGCAATCTTTTCCAAGGAATCAATGGTATACCTGGGTGTACCCATTAGCTTGGCTGAGTAGAGATCCGCCTGGCGCTCAAAATTTCTCATGAAAAATCCCATGATATACCTAAAATAGAGCACCAGCGTTATGAGCATGGGAAGACTCAGGGCCAAATAGAAAAGGTTTATGGATCCCCCAGATTGGCCCGTTAACATCTTAAGGAAAAAAGGCTGGGATGCCACCAGATAAAAAAATATATCAAATAGCCCCAGTGACATTGCTATAAAGCCCACAAAGAAAATAAGGTAGAATACCAGGTGCTTGTATCTGGCATGGCCCATTTCATGGGCCAGCACCGCCTTCAGCTCTTCAGTGCTCAGCAAATCCATTAGGGAATCTGTCACAAGGATATATCTATACCTCCCAACCAGTCCCATTATCCCTGCTGTCAGCATCCTTCCTTCGAATACCGGCCAACGAAGTATGTCTCGGTACTTAAACCCGTGCTTTGCAAGGAATCTCTTGAGCTCCCGGAGCTTTTCGCTGTCTTCCAGGGGCTTGCACCCCCACAAGAACTGTACCCACCTTGGCATGAAAACCATCAGGACTCCCAAGAAAACCGCAAAAAATACAATCTGCCCTACCGGCCGATCAAGAAGCGACTTTAGCAATTGCCATTGGGAGAGGGAAATCAAGTCATAGACAAAGGATAGAACCATCCATGGGAGCAAAATTGGAAAATTAAGTCGAACTTGCCCTAGTACATAGGAGGCCCTTGATATAGGAGAGCGGAAGAGGCTGCGGTAGCAAGGGTAGGCAAATATCCAGACCGTGCAAAGGAAAAACATGAAAATCCCAAGGCCAACAAGGCCCTGGAGTAAAGACGATTCCGTAAACCAGGGAATTCGGCCAAGCCAGTATTTAATATTAAGTAGGTATACATCGATTGCAAAAACCACAATGGAGGCCATGGACAACCTGGTGATGGATCCGTGATACAGGCGGGTGAGGTACCCATCGGTCTCTTGGGTCGCCACAATAGCTCGAAACAGCGCCCTAAAGCGAAAATAGCAGAGTCCTGCAAAAAAGGCCCATAGGCTGAATACGCTCACTAGGAATATTGAAAAAGGAAAGGGCGGGGCGATCTCGGCGCTGCCTACGCTGAAGATAAGCAGTACAACAATAAAGTAGATAATGTTATTGAACATATCTTCACTGGCTCACTCGTGTGTCCATCACGTGGCTTTCAGGCAGCATCTTGCTTAATAAATTGCAGCTCGGCCTCACCGGGTGCAAGGGAATGGTCACCCCTTAGGGTTATCTCCACACCATACCGTGTCTCCAATTCTGCCAGTTCCTTTCTTTTCTTATTCTGGAGATAAGCTGCCACTCCATCGGGGAGTCGGCCTTCCACAGCCACGACACCCCCTCGAGACAGAGCCATTGAAACCCTGCGCAGCAGGGATACCGCCGCCGATTCCACTGATTGCACCAGACCTCTGCCATGGCAATACTGGCACACATGGTACCGCCTTGACTCTATTGGAGGTCTGATCCTCTGGCGGGATATCTCCACAAGCCCAAACTTTGACATCCTTGACATGTCAATCTTGGCCCTGTCTTTCTTGAACTCCTCGCGCAGTACCTTTTCCACTTCTCGGATATGCCTCTTGTCTTTCATGTCAATGAAGTCCACTACTATGAGACCCCCCAAGTCCCTTAAGCGCAGTTGTCTTGCCACTTCCCTGGCTGCCTCAATGTTTGTTCGAAAGGCCATCGTCTCCAAGTCCTTGCCAAGCATTCCTCTGCCTGAATTAACATCAATGGAAATCAGGGCCTCTGTGGGATCTATGGTAATATAGCCACCTGATTTGAGTTCCACTCTATTACTGAAAATGGCCTCTATTTGTTTTTCCAGCTCAAACCGATCGAAAATGGGAATCTTGTCTTTGTATAGCTTGACCCTTCTTTGGTATCTGGGTGATATCACCTTCATGTAATTCTTGACTTTTGCATAAGTCTCCTTGTCATCTACCAATACCTCGCTGATTTCTGCAGAAAAATGGTCCCTCAACACGCGTAGGCAAACGTCTTGTTCCTCGTGAATCAAGCTTAATGGAGGCGCGGTCTTCACCCGCTTTTTTATATCATCCCACACCCTCAAAAGCCTCTTGAGATCCTTGGATAGTTCCCTCTTGCTCTGCCCTTCTGCCGCGGTTCTTACTATATAGCCCACTCCCTCAGGGAACTTGAACTGGCTCATGATCTTTTTTATTCGCGCCCTTTCGGCCTCATTGGCGATCTTCTTGGATATTCCTCCACCCTCCCTGCCCGGGGTGAGTACCAGGAATCTGCTTGCAATGGAAAGGTACGTGGTCAGGTGATGGCCCTTGCGCCCGGGCATCTCCTTTGTCACCTGGACCAGTACCTCCTGGCCTTCCTTTAAAAGGGTGTGTATTGGCCTTGGCTTCTCCGGGTCATAGGGGTGCAGGAAGTACTCGGGGTGAATTTCGTTAAAGGGCAGGAATCCGTTTTTCTCCAGGCCGATATTGACAAAGCAGGCCTGCAGGCTGGGCTCCACCTTCTCTATTACACCCTTGTAAATGTTGCCTACCTTTTCCTCTTCACCCAGCGTCTCAATATAGAAGTCTTCTAGCACACCGTCCTTAACCAGGGCGACTCTGGCCTCCTCTGCTTCAACCGCATTAATCAGCATCTTGGTTGTCATTTATCACCCCTGAGCCATCCGTTACCATGTGGACAAACCTGTTCACAAAAACCTGTTCGCCTGCCCTTACGCACACGACCCCACCCAAATACGCTTGGATTCCCTCAGCCAGGCGATAAATTTCCAGGCCTTGTGAGCTAGGCCACCAGCGCCTCGCTAGTGCCTCCTTCCGTGACGCTTGAAGTGCTGATAGGCTTGGTACATAAAGGTCCTGATGGCCGCCTCTCTACCGGGCTGGTAGCTGGAATCATATGGTGTATCCAGATAGGGCACACCCAGCTTATCCATGATTGGCTTAACAATCGCTGAGGTAGTGGTACTCGGCATACACGTAAATGGATAAGCATTAACCACACCATTAAATCCTTCTCGTGCGTACTCAACTATTCCTGAGATGCTAAGGCATGCTTCTGTGCCCACGTCAAAGGTAAACAGGTCTTCTTCTTTTAGTATTCTCTCTAAGTGTGCAATCTTGTGGTCATCAGCAAGGTCAATCAGTCTCTTGACCCGCTTGTATACCTGCTTCTGTCTCAGTTCCTGGTAAAACAAGTCCCCCCAGAAGTCGGCCATTCTCTTGAGGTACTCCTTTACCGCCCCAAACCGTAGTTGCTTCAGGTGCAGCCTCAGGCCGATCTTTGCCTCCCTAAGCCGGTCGTAGCTGGTATAGTTCATCCACTCTGCAATGGAAGCATTAACAGCTTCGCCCCCATACTTTTCGATCATCCTGATTAGATCTTGGTTGGCGTACACATGGCTTCTAACATATATTTCTCCCACTATGCCTATCAGTGGTTTAGGAGGTATTGATGGATCAATGATCTGCTTTGCCTGTTCAATAATATCCTCCAGCCGCTCAAGAATCTTGTCAAAGTCCTTCTTCGGGCCGTAGAGTTCGAACACCTCTTCCATGGTATGCATGGAGTTTTCTATGAACTCGTCGGCCATGCCCTCTTCCCTTTCATAAGGACGGATTCGCCACAGCAGGCGGTCCAGGATATCAGCCACTACCACAGAGAAATATGAGGCCTTTCTTAAGTCACTAACCTTTTCTTCCTCTATGATACCTTGGAGCGAGTATCCATCGCGGGTGGTAAGCGCACCTATGCGGATCCTTTTGAAATCCGGAAAGGAATCAAGAATGATCCGCTGGTATTTGTTATACATCCCGAACCGACAGGGCCCATCGGACTCTGGCATAAAATATACGTAGTCTTCTGGGTTAAATGCCTCGCCGAGCCTTTCTTTTTCCTTTTTCAAGAAATACAGTATATCGCCAGTGGTTATCTGGCACGGATAGCACTCTTTGCCAGAAGTGTATTCCTTGCCCAGGTCCATACCTTTAAAGGTTTCCATTACCCTGGCCTTGATTCCAAACCCCCTGAAGGTGGCTGCCAGCAGGTGCCCACCTATCCTGTTCATTTGGGGGATCAAGAACGTCTTGTCTTTGACATTGAACCTGCCAACATTTTCCGTTAGAGTTTCAAAGCTGATAACCTTTGCAGATTCCATCTTCAGTTCGCCACCTTTCTCTCTGTTTCTTGGTCAATTTTTTCTTTTTGCATGGTATTTTCAATAACGTTCTTGAAGGCCTCTAATCTTGTCATCACTCCAGCCACAGCGCTGTGTTCGTCAAGCTCCAGTATCAGGTATGCCTTGTCCTTCATTACGTGCTTGTAAAAATGTTCTAAGAATGAATCCGCTCCACAACTGAAGTTAGTAAGGTGAAGTCCGAACATGCGTGGGTTTTTCTTAACCAGTTTGGCGGTTCGAATAATCTGGGAACCCAATCCCCAATACATATTTGGAAAATCTGACAGGTCCACGTGAGAGACGTCTATAAAGTCCATTGGAAGGCCTGTTACGCCTATTTTTGCAAGATTCTGCCCCAGCCTTAAATTGACCCTCTCGTCATACAGGTTATATGGCCTGCCGGTTACCACAACGATTGGTTCACCTGTTGGGTGCTCGTCAATAATTTTTCGGCCACTCTCAGTGAGCGCCCTGATAAAAGAGTTGTGCTTTTCCAGCCCCCTGTACACTGCCTCTCGTATTTGCTTTCGGCTCCTGTCTATCTTCTTTGATATTTGTTCTGACAGTTCCACTGCCAGTGTATCGGGATCAAATTTGAGATGCACGGTAGGGCTTAAGACATTAGATCTATCAAGTCCCAAGGCAAACCGTACCATGTAAGAATTGCTTTGTACCATCGGACAGTAAAAACCAACTTCCGAGTCCGTGGGCGTAGGCATGGTAATCAGGGAAGGCAAAAACAGGAATTTCGTCTTTCTTGCAATGGCCTTGACATGGCCATGAGAGACCTTCACCGGAAAACACGTCTCGGCCACCATGGTTTCGATTCCCTCTTTTGCGATCTGGGTATTGGTCGGAGGGGTAAGAACAACCCTATATCCAAGGGTGTCGAAAAAATACGCCCAGAACACGCCCGTCTGGTGCGTATACAAGGCCCTTTGCATACCCACTGTGGGGCGCCCGTCAACTTCCATGACAGGCTCATCACCCAATTCCTCGTACACCCCGTTCATGTATTCCTGCCACATCTTCTGCCGCAACAGGAAATAATTCTCTTTTCTTTTGCCCTTGGCCCGGGTAACGTCATAACGCCCGCACTCGCCACCCCATACACTGCGGCGGCCGTCAAAGTCATAGATCTTGAGCTTGCACTGGTTGTGGCAATTGGGATCAGCATGACATATCTTTTCCTTGTACTCCATGCGGTCGTTTATAGCGCTTTCCAGCCCCCTAAAACTACTTTTCTCCCTTCCCTCGACTGTCATCTTTTCATGAACGCTTATGGCGGCTCCATACGCGCCAAGCACTTCCCGGTGCTTGGGCACAATCAAGCCTCTACCCAAGACGTTTTCAAATGCAGCCACTACGCCCTTGTTCAGGGATGGCCCTCCCAGGAACATGACCTTCTTCCCTATCTTCCTCTTGCCCACCACCCTATTCAGATAGTTGTACACAATCGCATAACACAACCCGGCGATCAGGTCGGTTTGAGGCACACCTTTTTGCAAGTATGAAACAAGGTCAGACTCCATAAAAACGGTACAGCGCTCGGCCAGCTTGACGGGCGTTTCCGATGAAAGTGCTATTTCTTGGAACTCTCCAACAATGTTAATTCCATACTTGTTCGCTAGTTCATGCAGGAAGCTCCCAGTGCCTGCAGCACACACCTTGTTCATGTCAAAGTCAAGGGGATAGGTATTGGCTATGTAAATGTACTTGGAATCCTGCCCCCCTATTTCAAAAATCGTGTCTACTGTGGGATCAATTTCCACTGCCCCTCTCGCATGGGCGGTTATTTCGTCGATTATGAGATCCACGTTCAGGAAATCCCCCACCACATTCCTGCCTGACCCTGTGGTAGCGGTTCCCACTATCTCCACCCTGTCTCCAACTTCGTCCCTAATGTGCTGAAGCAGTCTCTGGGTAACCTCAATGGGTTTTCCCTGAGTAGGCACGTAGCACTTGTGAACAATCTCCCGATTCTGATTGATAAGGGCGTACTTGGTTGTGGTGGACCCAATATCAATGCCAAGGTAAACCTTTGTGCCAGGGGGCAGAAAACCCTTTTCCACCTCATTTGATTCGGGAAATGCTGTTTTCTTAAGCTCTAGTCTTCTGCCGATGGGAAGGGACATGTCCTGGATCTGTGTGGACTTCCTTAGGGCAGAAAGATTGATCTCACCTTTTTGCCCCATCTCCATTGCCTGCAAGGCCACTCCTATAGCCCCTATTGAGGTATTAAAGGGCGGTACAATCAGGTTTGGGAAATACTCCCTAAAGGCATTGACCTGCAGTTGATTCTTGGAAAGCCCACCTATGAAAATAATCGGCTCGGCAAGTTCCCTGTTGTTTACAATGGTGCTCATATAATTTCTGGCGTTTCCAACGTGGAGCCCATGAATTATGTCCTCCAGCCTCTCGCCGCGGTTCTGCAGATGGATCATGTCCGACTTTGTAAAAACTGTGCACCTACATGCCACGTTGGCTGCTCTCTCGCTCTTGAGCCCAAGTTCAATAAAGTCCTTCAGGATTTCATCAATGTGGCGCTGGGACAGGTCAACATCATCGCTGTACATTGATGTGGCAAGCCGTTGGGCTTGTTGGTCTATGAATGAACCTGTGCCTGAAGCACAAGGCCCGTTCGTGGCGAAGTGCTCTAGATCCCATCCGCCCTGGTAATGCCTTATTTGAAACAAGGCGGTGTCTTGCCCACCCATACTGATTATGGACCTTACATCCGGCTTGACGTAGAGGGAGCCCAGTACCTGGCTGATGGTCTCAAATTCGTAGAACGTTCCCAGTCTTTCACTGAGTTTTTTTCCGTGATTACCAGTAAAGGAAACCGATTCGATGGAATCCTCCCCGAACCGGTTCATCACCTCCTCTACAAGCCTCAGTGTTTCCTCTTCAACTTTCCCTAGATGTCTCTTATAAGGGGCTTCATAAACCAGGTTCTTATCCCTGTCCATCACCACGCAATTGAGACTAACCGACCCAGCATCAATGCCCACGTACAGGTGTCCTGTCATTTCAACGCTCCTTGTCTCAGAGTTTGCCTATTGTATAGCTGGCCTGATCACAAACCAGAATTCAAAACAACACTTCCTGCGTACTTCCTCAAGCCTTAACCCTTGTGGTCAATGACCCAAAACCACTAATGCGCCTCAGACCAGTTCATGCCGATGCCAATGTCTACCTTCAAAGGGACATCCAGCCTATACACATTCTCCATCTCACCTTTGATCACAGGGATTACTGATTCCACTTCGGCCTCGGGCGCTTCGAACAACAACTCATCGTGTACCTGCAAAAGCATCCTCGTGGAGTAACCTTCCCTCCGTAGCCGTGCGTGTAAATTAATCATGGCCTTCTTAATTAGGTCAGCGGCAGTCCCCTGTATAGGCGTATTCACTGCTATCCGTTCTGCCTCAGCCCTTATAACCTGTTTAGGATGCTCTATGTCAGGCACATACCTCCTTCTGTTGAAAAGTGTGGTTACATATCCCTTTTCCTTGGCTTCCTTGATCATCCTCTCCTTGTAAGCCAAAACCCCTTTGTATCGTTCATAGTACGTGGCAATATACTGTTTTGCCGACGAAAGATCAATCTCCAGCTCTTCGCTAAGTTTCTGCGGCCCCATACCATAGATAATTCCGAAATTGATGGCCTTGGCGATCCGCCTCATGTCCGGTGTAACCTTGTCAGGGCTCACTCCCATGATCTCCGAAGCAGTTTTGGTATGGATATCTTCTCCCCTTTCAAAGGCCTCTTTAAACGCCGGGTCACCCGAGTAATGAGCAAAGACCCTCAACTCAATTTGGCTGTAATCCGCTGAGATAAATTTACAACCTTTATCTGCAATAAATCCTTTGCGTATCTCCTTTCCCTCATCGCCGCGGATAGGGATGTTTTGGAGATTGGGATTGCTACTGCTCAGCCTCCCCGTAGCTGTGACGGTCTGATTAAAAGAAGTGTGAAGCCGCCCGGTACGTGGCTCTACCATCTTCACCAGGGCATCGAGGTACGTGGATTTTAATTTACTTAGGGTCCGGTACCTTAGGACGAGTTTCGGGACCTTGTGTGGGTATACCGCCAATTTCTTTAAGACCCTGACATCAGTTGAATAACGCTTGGTCTTCGTTGTCTTTCTTTGTGTGGGGAGCTGGAGCTTTTCAAAAAGCACATGGCCAAGTTGCTGCGGGGAATTAATGTTAAACTTCATCCCCGCCTCCTTGTAGATCTCCTCTTCAAGCTGCTCCAGTTCGCGTGCCATTTTTGCTGACAGGGCCTCAAAGAAATCTACATCAATCCTTATCCCTGCCAGTTCCATATCCATCAGCACCGGGATAAGCTTCATCTCCAAGCCATAAAACAGATCCTCATTCTTCTCGGCCTTAAGCCTTTCACTCAGCACCCTCATCAGCCTGAAGGTAATATCAGCATCTTCACAAGAATACTGGGCTGCAGCTTCAATTTTGACCTGAGAGAAATTCTTTGCCTTTTTTCCTTTGCCCACAACATCGCTGTAGCTTATCATCTTGTGATTGAGATATTGCTGGGAAAGGGCCTCCAGATTGTGCTGCCTTAATCCCGGATTTATGACATAGGAGGCAACCATCGTGTCAAAGTGGATGCCTGCCAGACTGATGTTGTAGAAGCGCAGCACTTCTGCGTCATACTTTATATTCTGCCCTATCTTCTTAATGTCTCCATCCTCAAAAACAGGTTTTAAGGCCTCCAGAGCGTCTTCAATAGAAATTTGCGCAGGTGCTCCGGCATACTCGTGGCCCAGTGGCAGGTAGATGGCCTTCCCTTCCTCGAGGCAAAAGGAAATACCCACTAGTTTCGCCCTAAAAGGGTTTTCACTGGTGGTCTCCGTATCCAGACACACCATTCCCTTTTCTTTGATTTGGGCGATTAGCCGTTCAAGATCAGCCTCTGTCCAACAAACACGGTAATCCTCCTCGGTTTGTTCCCGGACCGTAAATTGATCCCAAAGATCCCTGAACTCAAGCTCGCGAAACAGTTCAGAGAGTACTTGCCTATTGGGCTGACCAACAATCAAGTCTTGGATCTCTATGTCTAACGGGACTTCTTGGTCTATGGTCACAAGCTTTTTGCTCAACAGGGCGGATTCTGTGTTCTGACGGAGATTTTCCTGAAGCTTCTTTCCCTTGACTTCCTCCACCTTTTCGAGAACGTTTTCCAAAGACCCGAATTCCTTTATAAGCTTGACAGCCGTTTTTTCGCCAATCCCGGGAACGCCTGGTATGTTGTCACTAGCATCCCCAGAAAGCCCCATCACGTCAATAAACTGCTCAGGCTCAAGTCCATAATCTGCCTTAATGGACTCATAATCGGTGATCTTGTCCTTCATCGTGTCCCACATAATGGCCTTAGGCGTAACCAGTTGGCGGAAATCCTTATCCCCCGTCACCATTACCACCTCATGACTTTGCTCCTGGCACTTCCGGGCTAGGGTACCAATGATATCATCCGCCTCGTAGCCTTCCATTTCAAGGATCTTGATGTTGAGGGCCTCGATGACTCTTTTTACTAGTGGGATTTGAACGGCAAGATCTTCGGGCATAGGTGGCCGGTTTGCCTTGTATTCTTTATAGACCTCGTGGCGAAAGGTCGGCCCCTTTGCGTCGAACACTATGGCAACGTATTTTGGATTTTTCTCCTGAAGCAATTTCAGGAGCATCTTGGTGAATCCAAAGACCACATTGGTGGGAAAGCCCTTTGAATTGGAAAGGTTCCTTATTGCATGATATGCCCGGTGGATGTACGAACTACCATCTACAAGAAAAACGGGTTCCTTGTTGGCTTGGGCGTTCACGGTCGATGGCCTTCAATGTGCACGCAATTACCTGTCCACTGGCCTTCTGCAGAGATCACTTAGCATATTCAACGGCCCTGGTCTCTCTAATAACCGTGACCTTGATCTGACCAGGGTAAGTCATATCCTGCTCTATTTTTTTGGCTATTTCTTTGCATAGCATAAATGCCTGGTCATCATCAACAATTTTGCTTTCCACCATGATTCGAATTTCCCGCCCCGCCTGGATTGCATAAGACTTTTCCACCCCTTTGAAAGACGTGGCGATCTTTTCCAGTTCCTCGAGACGTTTTACGTAGGACTCCAGCATCTCCTGCCGAGCACCTGGACGAGCCCCGGAAAGGGTATCGGCAGCCTGCACAAGGATGGCCAAGACGGACTCTGGGGGAATTTCCTCATGGTGAGCCGCAATGGCGTGCACTACCTCCTTTGATTCCCCATACTTTCTCGCAAGATCCGCTCCTATGGCAGCATGAGGTCCTTCCACCTCATGGTCAACGGCCTTACCTATGTCATGGAGCAGTCCAGCCCTCTTGGCCTCCTTTACGTTCAGGCCCAGCTCAGCCGCCATTATGCCGCAAAGGAATCCTACCTCAATGGAGTGCTGCAGCACGTTCTGCGCATAGCTCGACCGGTACTTGAGACGACCCAGTAGTTTTACCAGCTCAGGGTTAATCCCATGAACACCGAGGTCAAAGGTGGCTTGTTCCCCTGCCTCGCGGATGCTTGCCTCAATCTCCTTGTTTACCTTCGCCACCACGTCTTCGATCCTTGCGGGATGAATTCGACCGTCATCGATTAGACGCTCAAGGGCTACCTTCGCCACCTCGCGCCTGACAGGATTAAATCCTGAAAGGATCACCGCCTCAGGGGTGTCGTCGATTATAACATCGACACCGGTAGCGGCCTCGATAGCCCTAATGTTCCTTCCCTCCCGACCGATGATCCTGCCCTTCATTTCTTCGTTGGGCAGGTTCACCACTGACACTGTTTTCTCAGCAACATAATCTCCTGCGTAACGCTTCACAGCAAGTGCAAGTATCTCCTGTGCTTTTTTGTCTGCTTCTTCCCGGGCCTCATTCTCTATCCTCCGGATAAGCTTGGCTGCCTCATGCCGCGCTTCTGATTCCATGGATTCAATCAACAGCCTCTTTGCATCGTCACTGGACATGCCAGCGATCTTTTCTAACTCTTTTCTTCGCTCTTCAATCAGCCTCGCGTACTCTTGTTCCTTTTCCTTTAGCTCCCTTTCGGCCCGGTCCAGGCTTCGCTCCCTTTCAACAACCTTTGCTTCCCTTTTCTCAAGCTGTTCTAGCTTGCGGTCCAGATTTTCTTCTTTGTGAAAAAGCCGTTTTTCTTGAATAAGGAGCTGTTCTTTTTTCTCCCTCGTTTCCTTTTCAAACTCCACCTTCATCTGGTAGAGCGTGTCCTTGGCTTGAAGGTGCGCCTCCTTTTTTATTGTTTTGGCTTCTTTCTGGGCGTCTGCGAGAATCTTCTTGGCATACTTTTCGATCGATTCTACCCTGGACTCTGTCAGACGCTTGCGCACCAGAAACCCGATGATAACTCCCAGTACAAGTGCTGCAAGTGCTGCTATTGACAGATATAGATAATTCATAGCTATCCCTATACTCCTTACACCTGACGGAACCTGCTCTGCTTAATCGGAGACTGGGAAAAGACAGGAATTTATCTGAAGCGGAAATAAGGTATGAATCGGTTTATTAGACGATTGGTCAACTAAGCCGGGTCCAAACTCTCATTGGTTTGGGAACCTAATTCGTGTAATGCTAAGATTTTGCGGCGTTTACACCTAACTTGCCCCGAAAAAATCTTCCTCATTGACGATGTTTTTGGTGGCAAGCACCGTTCCCTATTTAAGGGAACGACCATATGTACAGGGAAATATTCCCTAATCCGATTCAAACCCACAGTCTCCTTTTAGGACACGCAGTCCCGTCATGGATTGCGTTCCTGTTAACCTATGTATTGGAACCGATCCGCCTAAGCATCGCTTCGGTCCTCGATCTTACAAGCTCCAACAACTGTCGGTGCTTCTCCAAGAGTTGGAAATAGTCGCTGGCAATGTGAAAGGCTGCCAAAATTGCGAGTTTCTTCTCGCTCAATGCGCCGCCTTGCCCTTTAACCTCTCGGAGCTTTTCGTCAAGAAAATCAGCAACCTTCTGTACATGGTCACTGGGTTCTTCACTAAGTAATTGATATTCTTGGTCAAGAATCCTAACAGTGACTTTCTCTTTCAAAGGTTGCCCCCAATATCTGGGTTACTTTAATTCCACTTGTTCAAGTTTCTCCAACAACTGGAGAATCTTCTGCTTTGCCTTGTCCCTCCCGGACTTAAAAGCCTCCACCTGTTTGGAAAGGTCTGCTATCTTTTCTTCTTGAATTTGAAGCCTTTCAGACAATGCCCTCTTTTCATTCTTGAGATTTTCCACCAACTCAAGCAAAGCATCAATCTTTTCTTCCAGAGCGTCGAACTGTTCAATGTCTCCAATCAGTTCCATGAGCAAATACCTGCCTTCCAGCTTATTTAAAGCAATATTAGCTTGCAAGCCCCAAAAGGTCAATAAAAAAGGCAGGCTTCAGGTGCCTGCCTCATAAAATTATTCCTGCTATTTTCAGGGGTTACATAACCTTTTCAGCCACCTTTATGCGGGCGATGGCTCGCCTGAGAGCCACCTCTGCCCTCTGAAAATCAATATCCGGGGTTCCCCGCTCTTTAGACAGCCTCTCTCTGGCCCGTTGCATTGCCTGCCTGGCGCGCTCCACATCTATCTCCTGGGCCTTCTCTGCGGCATCCACCAAAATGGAAACCTTGTTGTCCGAAACCTCTGCAAACCCGGTTGTAACAGCCAGGTACTCAGTCTTTCCATTAGCAGTATACCGAAGCTCCCCCGGTAGGATACCCGTCAAAAAAGGAACATGGCCTTCCAGTACACCAAACTCTCCCAGTGAACCGGGTGCCACCACAATCTCAACTTGTTGACTCACCACCACCCTCTCGGGTGTTACGACTTCCAGATACACGTTCCCCATGAATCCAACCTCTTATTTATTAGCCGCGGCCATCTTTTCGGCCTTTTCCACTGCCTCGTCTATACCACCGACCATGTAAAACGCGGCCTCGGGTAAGTCGTCGTGTTTTCCCTCTATAATTTCCTTGAATCCTCTGATGGTTTCCTTCACTGGAACATACTTACCCGGAGTGCCCGTAAATTGCTCGGCCACATGGAACGGTTGAGACAGGAACCTTTGAATTCGCCTTGCCCTGGCAACAGTTAGCTTATCCTCCTCAGACAACTCATCCATGCCGAGGATCGCGATAATATCCTGAAGGTCTTTATATTTCTGCAAAATCTGCTGGACTTGTCGAGCAACTGTATAGTGCTCCTCTCCAAGATAGTTCGGGTCTAGGATCCTGGAAGTGGAATCCAGTGGATCCACAGCAGGATATATTCCCAACTCGGCTATGGGCCTTGAGAGCACCACGGTTCCGTCGAGGTGTGCAAAGGTTGTCGCAGGCGCCGGGTCAGTCAAGTCGTCAGCAGGAACATAGACACACTGTACTGAGGTGATGGACCCTTTCTTGGTGGATGTAATCCTCTCCTGCAGCTCGCCCAGGTCCGTACCTAAGGTCGGCTGATAACCCACAGCAGAAGGTATACGTCCGAGCAGAGCAGAAACCTCGGATCCAGCCTGGGTAAACCGAAAGATGTTATCTATAAAAAGAAGCACGTCTTGGCCCCGCTCATCCCGGTAGTACTCAGCAGCAGTGAGCGCTGAAAGCGCAACCCTCGCCCTGGCGCCAGGAGGCTCAGTCATCTGGCCATAAATGAGAGCGGCCTTCTTAATGACGCCGGATTCCTTCATCTCCAGGTACAGGTCATTGCCCTCTCTTGTCCTTTCGCCTACCCCTGCAAACACGCTGATACCACCATGCTGCATGGCGATATTGTGAATCATTTCCATCATCACCACGGTCTTGCCCACACCGGCGCCTCCGAACATCCCCATCTTTCCGCCTCTGGGGAAAGGCACCAGCAAGTCAATAACTTTTACCCCTGTTTCCAGAACCCTAACTGTGGTGTCCTGGTCTTCAAAGGCAGGAGCATGGCGGTGAATTGGATAAAATTCTGAGGCCTCCACTGGTCCTAGACCATCCACAGGCCTACCGACCACGTTCAAGACTCTACCCAGGCAAGCATCTCCCACGGGCATCATGATGGGCTTGCCGGTATTCTTGACCTTCATCCCGCGAACCAGGCCGTCGGTAATATCCATTGCAATACACCGCACCACCCTGTCACCCAGATGCTGCGCCACCTCAATGACAAGGTTGTCTTCGGTATCGTCGATGGCAGGGTTGCTTATGGTCAATGCGGTCAATAATGCAGGAAGCTCCCCTTCAGGGAACTCAACGTCTACCACCGGTCCAATGACTTGTACGACTTTGCCCTCATTCATATTTAATAATGCCTCCTTTTTGCCATTATGCCTTTCTAAGTGCTTCAGCCCCACCCACAATGTCCATCAATTCGGCAGTAATGGCGGCCTGCCGGGCCTTGTTGTACACGAGGGTGAGGTTGTCTATCATTTCTGAACAGTTCTTGGACGCGTTGTCCATAGCGGTCATGCGGGCTGCATGTTCACTGGTTTCGTTTTGCAGGAATGCGTTGTAAATTTGGACACTTAAATGCTTTGGCAACAGTTCAACCAAAAGTTCTTCTGCACTTGGCTCAATGAGATACTCCGTTGCACCCGACCTCTCGGCATATTCTTCCACACCCGGTGGTTCAATGGGTATCAGTTTCACCAGTGTCGGCTCCTGCTTAACCATACTGATGAACCTGCTGAACATCATGTAAACTTCGTCCACCTCGTTGTTCAGGTACCGATCGATAAACTCCCGGGCCATCTGATTTATGAAGGAGATATCAATTTTGCCGTAGATATGGGTATGAGCCACCCTGACGTTGAAATCCCTTTTAGTAAAATAATCCTTGCCCTTCTTACCTACCAGCGTAAGGCTACACTGTCTGCCCAATGCCTCCTGTTCCCTCACCCATTTCTCTGCCTGCGAGATAAGGTGGGTGTTAAATGCACCGCAAAGCCCTCTGTCAGCAGAGAAATGAAGCAACTCCACGTTTTTTATCTCATCTCTCTTGACCAGCAGAGGATGGACATCGGGTTCCAGCCTACTCGCGAGGTGGCCAAGCACCTCCGCAAATTTGGTGGCATAAGGGGTGAAGCTCTCCATCCGGCCCTGGGTATTGCGCAACTTGGCTGCCGCCACCATATTCATGGCCTTTGTGATTTGCCTTGTCTTTTTTACTGCCCCTATTTTTCGCAGAATATCTCTCAGCGTTGCCATAGAAACATCTCTTTGCTCAATAAGCTCGGGTTAGTGTTTAAGTACGCTTGTTTTCTCCTCCAGCCGCTATGAGGTAGGTTGAAATACCTTGCTGAACTCATCCAAAGCGCTCTTTAGTTTTCCTTCTAGTTCTTCTGAAATATCATTCTTTTCTTTTATTTCCTGCAGCAACTCAGGATGCTTGCTTTCCATGAACTCCAGCATCTGCTTTTCATAATCTGCTATGGCCTCAACTGGCCATTGATCCAGGTATCCATTAGCGCCCGCGAACAATATGGCTACCTCTTTTTCAGCGGTCATAGGCTGATATTGGGGCTGCTTCAGGACTTCCACAAGTCTCTGTCCCCTAGCCAACTGCTGCTGAGTCGCCTTGTCAAGGTCGCTGCCGAATTGAGCAAAGGCCTCGAGTTCCCTGTACTGGGCCATGTCAAGACGAAGCGTACCTGCCACCTTTTTCATGGCCTTGGTTTGGGCTGCGCCACCAACCCTAGACACAGATAGACCAACGTTAATGGCAGGTCGTACGCCAGAGAAAAATAGTCCTGGCTCAAGGTAGACTTGGCCGTCGGTAATGGAGATCACATTCGTGGGAATATAAGCAGAGACGTCGCCGGCCTGAGTCTCAATTATGGGTAACGCGGTAAGGGACCCGCCGCCCAGCTCATCATTCAGCTTTGCGGCCCGCTCCAATAACCGGGAGTGATTGTAAAAGATATCCCCTGGAAAGGCCTCGCGTCCTGGAGGTCGCCTGAGGAGCAAGGAGACCTGGCGATAGGCTGCGGCCTGTTTCGATAGGTCGTCATAAATTATAAGTGCGTGACGTCCGCTATCCCTGTAATACTCTCCTATCGCACAACCCGAATAGGGAGCGATAAACTGCTGCGTGGCCGGGTCACTGGCGCAGGCTGCCACCACGGTGGTGTACTCCATGGCTCCGTGGCGTTCCAGCGTATCCACTACCTGGGCAACAGTTGATTTCTTTTGCCCTATCGCCACGTAAATGCAATAAATATCCGTATCCTTCTGATTAATGATGGCATCCACGCAGATGGCAGTCTTTCCGATCTGCCTGTCACCAATAATCAGCTCGCGCTGGCCTCGGCCTATAGGAGTCATAGCGTCAATGGCCTTGATCCCAGTATACATGGGCTCCTTCACGGGTTGGCGGGCAACCACGCCCGGGGCCACCATTTCAATCCTCCTAAATTCGGTGGCATTAATCGGGCCCTTCCCGTCAAGAGGCTGGCCCACGGCGTCAATAACCCGCCCCAATACGGCCTCGCCAACAGGTATCTGGGCAATTCGGCCAGTGCGCTTAACTATGTCTCCCTCCTTGATCTGGGAATCATCGCCCATAACGGCCACGCCCACGTTGTCCTCCTCCAGGTTTAGACAAAGGCCATAAATACCCCCTGGAAACTCAAGCATCTCCATGGCCATAGCCTTTTCTACCCCATAGACGCGGGCGATCCCGTCACCGACTGATAAGACTACGCCGGTCTCACTGACCTCCACCCTCTTTTCATAATCCTTGATCTGATCCCTTATGACCTGACTTATTTCTTCTGCTCTGATCTCCATTAGCTATATTCACCCCTTTTTAATGATTCTTTTAGGCCCTCCAACTGGGCCCTTACACTGCCGTCCAATATCATGTCGCCAATCTTCACGACGACGCCGCCAATGAGAGAGTCATCTTCGCTGACCTGAGGTACAACCGTCTTGCCTGTTAACTTCTCAAGTCCTTGCTTCAACTTTTCCAAAGCATCCTGTTTTAAGGGTCGGGCGGTAATGATGTTCGCCCGGGTTATATTGGAAACCTCATCTGTAAGTTTCTGGTAGTACTCGGCTATACCAGCTATAGCCTCTATTCGTTCTTTGTCTAGCAACACCCTCAAAAAGTTTTTTACTACATCAGGAAAGTCTGACTTTGAGAGCACTGCCTCGAGCACCCTGATCCGCTCCTCGGTAGAGAATATCTTGCTGGAAATAACCCTGTAAAAGGTGTGATTTTCTTCACAAAACCGGACAAACTCTGTCAGGGCTTTGCCATAGAGTTCATAGTTTCCATCTTCCCTACCAATACCGAACAATGCCCTAGCATACCTTCTGGAAATCTTGGAGCTAATCAATGTAACTTCTCCACCCTTTCTATGAATTCACTGACCAGGTGTTCTTGGTCCTTGTCAGTAATCTGGTTACTAATAATTTCTTCAGCCTTCTTTGCGGCCAACTCGGCCACCTCTTCGCGCAATCTTGCCCGTGCTGCCTCCAACTCTCTCTGGATCGTAAATTCTGCCTGCTGCAAGATCTGCTCAGCCCTCTCCTTTGCCTCCTTTATAATCCTTTCCTTCTCTGCAAGCCCTTCTGCCTTGTATTGCTCAAGAATCTGCTTCTTTTCCTCTTCAAATGCCTTTAATTGTTGCTCAAGCTCCCGGACCTTTTTCTCCGCCAGCTCCTTGCCTTGCTTTAGCTCATCCAGTTTTTTACGTATTGACTCTCTCCTGGCTGAGAAAAAGTCCTTCATGGAACTCTTGCGAATCACCACAAAAAGTATAATGACCATCAATCCAAAATTAATAAACCTTGCAATCAAGTCCTTTGTGGCCCCTCCCCCTTCATGGGAGGCAGCCTCCCCACCATGCTCTGAGGCCCAAATGAGCCCGGCGGGTATCCATACTAAGACGAATGTACCAACCAACAGGAAAACCTTCCTAAATATTTCAAACAAGCCCTTTCCCCGGCTCATTGAATGCTCCTCCCCAAAATCTTTTCTACGAGCTGGGCGGAAAACATCGCCACCTGCGCTTCCAGCTCTTTGCGGACTTCTTCCACCTTGGCGTCAATTTCCTTTTTGGCTTCCTGGACCTTATTGCCGGCCTTTGCCATTGCCTCGGAAAGGATGGACTTTTCCTCCTCCACCCCCTCTTGCTTCAGTGCCTCTTTCTCCTGGAACCCTTCCTTGCGGGCCAAGACCATGGACTCTTCAATCTGCTTGGCATCCTCTTCGGCCCGGCTCTCGTATTGTTCAATCATCTTTTCAAGGCCTTCCATCTCTTCCTTTCTCTTGCGCACAATATTTCGTATAGGCCTGTAAAGGATAAGATTTAAGACAAGCAAGAGAAATAGGAAATTTACTATCTGGTAGATTAGCGAGATGTCTATCTTAAGCATGGCAAACCAATCCTTTTTTAAACTAATCCAATAGGTTCACGCCTCAACGGGTAACGCCTTTTACAAAAAAAATATCGCCTTGTCAAAGCTTTTTTTAAGGGGTGAAGTTTTTCTCGGAGGTTATGAAATGACCGCTATTTTCTTATCATCTTCTTCAGCCAGGGAACGCATCTTACAGTTGCCCTCAAAAATAACTCCCTCATCAATAACCACGACCGGTGACTGGATGTTTCCGAATACCTTCCCCGGCGCATGAATCTCTATGCGCTTGGAAGCAGTTATACTTCCCTTGATCTCACCGCTCACGATTATTTCCGAGACCTCTATCTCGCCCTCAATGAAGGCCGAATCTCCTACAACCAAGGTACCCTCGCTGAAAATCTCCCCTTTAAAACGGCCATCTAAGCGCACCGAACCTGTAAAGGAAAGCTTTCCCTCAAACTCGGTGCCCTCGCCCAAAAAGGCATTCATTTCCTCTCTTGTCTTTTTCATGACAGCACCCCGCTTAACAATTTTGGCTCCTTACCATAAGCTTCAAGATTTTGCAAGAAAAATCACAAAGTCTTAAAAACAGGTAAAAAAGAGCCAGTTTGAGTTACTGTTGCATCCTATTTGCCCTTGTCACTGGAACATAAACCTTCTCATCCTAATGTTCATGAGTATCCCCAGAGCCGCCATGGTGGACACCAGTGATGATCCCCCATAGCTGAACAGTACCAGAGGTATCCCCACTACTGGGAGAAGGCCAGTGACCATTCCCACATTTATGACCACCTGCCAGAAGATGATTGAAGTTATCCCCACTGCCAGCATGGCCCCAAACTTGTCTTTTGAATTTCTTGCAATATGCATGCCCCAGAGGATGATAAGAAAATACAGGCCCAAAAGAAAAAGCGCCCCAGAAAACCCCCATTCTTCTGCCCACACGGAAAATGCAAAGTCCGTGTGTTGCTCAGGTAAAAAGTGGAGCCTTGTCTGCGTTCCCTGCAAAAACCCCTTTCCCCACAGAAGACCGCTGCCAATCGCTATTTTGGATTGATTGATATGATAGCCCGCTCCCAAAGGATCCATGTCAGGCCTCAAAAAAGTCATTATCCGTCTCTGCTGATAGGGCTGCAGATGGAGCCACACAAACGGGGCTAATACTACGACTGCAATGACCAAGATCAATATGGATTTCCAATGAATTTTTGCCAGGAAGACCACTGACGCACCAACCATGACGAGCAGCAACGCCGTACCCAGGTCAGGTTCTTTGACCACGAGGATAAAAGGGCCCAAAATGAGGCCAAACGGCATCCAAAGGTCTCTGAGCCTGTACTCCTTAAACTCCTTCTTTTCGCTGAAAAATCGGGCCAGCGCGAGAACAAGACTGATTTTCACCAGCTCGGAGGGCTGAAATGAAATCGGGCCCAGAGATAACCACCTTTGAGAACCGGATGATATCTTGCCTATGATTAGCACCAATACGAGCAGTGCCACGGAAACAAAATAGGCTGGGTAAGCCAATCGCTCAAGGCGGAAATAATTGAATGTTGTCATAATAATGAAGGCCCCGAACCCAAGACAATACCAATAGATCTGGCGGACGAATACATGGCTGGCCGCCTGCTCCTTTATGGGAAAAGTTGCACTATAAAGATTCAGGATACTGGCCCCGGCAATGCCCAGAAGCACGAGCAGGATAAACCAATCAAAATTTTGAATCAGCCTTCTGTCAAACATCATGAACCTACTTTGTGTTTAAGAGCCGTGTTCAACCGCTTGACCGCGTATGAGACCCCTTTTTTCCAAATAGTATTCCATAACCTGCCTCGCAATGGGAGCAGCCGCACTACCCCCGTGGCCCCCGTGTTCCACTAGAACTGAAACAGCTATTTGAGGGTCCTCCGCAGGTGCAATGGCCACGAACCAAGCATGATCCCTGAACTTCTCATCCATCTCTGCCTTTTTCTTCTTCCCATCCTTCTCCAGCGCTATAACCTGAGCAGTGCCCGTCTTCCCTGCCACCTTAATTCCGTCAATAGCAGCTTTCCTTCCTGTGCCATGACGCTCACTCACCACTCCAACTAAGGCGTCCCTTACGACTTGCAGATTTTCTTCTGAAAAACTCAGCTGTCCCTTGATCCTCGGTCGAAATGCATAAAGAATATTGCCGTCCGAGTCCTGCACAAGTCTGCTGACCTGCGGCTCGTAAAGGTAACCACCATTAAACACGGAGGAAATAAGACAGGCAGCCTGAATTGGGGTCAGCAAAAGAAAGCTTTGCCCTATGGCAAGAGACAGGGTCTCGCCCATTTGCCACGGAACACCCCATCTTTTCAGCTTCCACTGGCGCGTGGGAACCAAGCCGGCCTTCTCAAAGCCCAAATCAAATCCCGTTTTAGTGCCCAGTCCCATCTTCCTCGCATAAGCTGCAATATTGTCAACGCCCAGTCTCTTACCCAAGGTGTAAAAGTAGACATCGCATGACTCCACCAGGGCGCGGTGAAGCTTCACTTTGCCGTGCCCAACTTTCTTCCAACAACGAAACGTCCTGTTGCCAAGCTGCAGCCATCCCGGACACCATATCTCTTCTTCGGGATCAACCACCCCCTCTTCGAGGGCGGCGAGTGCCACCACTATCTTGAAAACGGATCCGGGCGAGTAAAGGCCAGCAATGGCCCGGTTTTGAAGAGGATAGCTCTCGCTTGTCACCATCTTGCGCCAAGTAGCAGGGTCTATGCCGCCAACGAAAAGATTGGGGTCAAAGGAGGGCTTACTCACCATCGCCAATATCTGCCCGTTGTTTGGATCAATGGCCACCACTGCACCGCTTTTTTCCCCCATGGCCTTTTCAGCCACCTCCTGGAGTCCCTCGTCGATAGTCAGATACACATTCGCCCCCGGCCTGGAAGGCTGGGAGGAAATAATCCGAATTTGCCTTCCCGCTGCGTCCACTTCCACCTGCTTTCCACCCCTTATTCCACCCAACGCACGTTGCCACTTCAGCTCAACCCCTGCCTTTCCCACAAGATCCCCAACCCTGGCACCGTAATACCTTCTTGTTCTCAGATCCCTCTCGGTGACTTCTCCCAGATACCCCAATATGTGTGCCGCAAGTTCTCCCCTGATATAGCGTCTTTGGGGAGCCACGGTGATCATTACGCCCGGCAAGTTAAACCGGTGTGTCTCCACAAGGGCAACCTCATCGCGAGTTAATCCGTGTCTTAAACAAACCGGCTCAAATGGCTTGATCCGGCCGGCCTTCTCTATCAATTCCATCGCAAGATCCTTATTGACGGAAACCAGGCTTTCTAGCCTTTCCACCAATGCCCCAGGATTCTTAACGTCTTCAGGGACCACATAGAGGTCATAGGACGGCTTATTGTTAACAAGAATATTCCCGTGCCTGTCGTAGATAAGGCCCCTGAAAGGTGGGATGTCCTGCAGCCTGATCCTATTCTTCTCTGACTTGATTCTATAATGGGGGCCGCTGAGGATTTGCAGTGACCACAGCTTCACCATGAGGATGGAAAAGGCCACAATAGCCAACACTGTGGCCTTTCTTATTTGCCTGTTAAGCACCTCTATGGAAATGGGATCAAGGACTGAAGTTTTCAAGACCCCTCGCGTATCCTCTACTAGTCTGCATGGATGAGCGAATCGTCAGGCGCAACAGCAGCTGCAAATGCGCTCAATCGATCAAGCAAATAAAAGAATACCGGCGCCATAATGGCCGTGGCCAGTAATGGCACTGACAAGCTCCAGGAAATACTCTCCTCCAATTGCAGGTTACTTTCAAGTGCTATCAGCATTGCGAAGAACAATGCCTTCACCACCAGCCAGGCCACCCCTGTTACAAACACCTGCCCCCTAGGATTACTAAGATGAATAAACTTCGAACAGAGGGAAATAGCGCCCAATCCGCACAAGTACAAAAAAACAAACAAACCCTCAAACCCGCTAGAATAAATATCCACACAAAGGCCCTGGGCAAAGGCGAACAATCCGGCTTGCCTCGCGCTACCATGTGAATAGATATACGCTATAAGGATAATTGTTAGGTCTACTCCACCTGCGTGAAGAAGGACACGTCCCAGCACCTTTCCCTCAAGCAGGATAAAGGCGAATCCCATAACCCAAACAAGCGTAAAAAACACAAACTTTGATTTCCTGCTCATGATTCGAAGGAGATTTTTTTCCGCAAGATTATTAGAACCTCTTCCAGTTTGGAAAAATTGACCGCCGGCCTCATATCCACTTCCTTGAATAACTCCCCTGGCTTGTCCACAACTTTAACCACTTCGCCCAAGGGAAGCCCTTTGGGGAAGACGCCTCCTAGCCCCGAGGTCACTACCTGGTCACCAAGTGATACATCGCTTGACTTTACCAGATATGCCACCTTGCACAGTTCAGGAGACAGCCCCTTGACCATGCCCCTATCCCGCGATCGCTGTATCAAACAATCGACCGAACTGTTCTGGTCGATGATCAGAAGGATCTTAGAATAATGTGGGGAAACTGACACTATCCTCCCCACCACGCCAAGAGCGTTTACCACTGGCATATCAATCGCAACACCGTCCTTCTCACCCTTGTCCACTATGACCGAGCGGAACCATCCGCTCGGGTCCCTCCCGATCACCCTTGCCGCAATCACCGGTTCCCTGAAGGTCTGCTTGAACTTGAGGAGGGCTTGAAGGCGCCCGTAAGTGGAAAGCAGTTCTCGGTATCGGCTGTTCTCCAGCATTAGCTGCTCCACTTGTTTCTTGAGCTGCTGATTCTCTTGCCGCACACCCACGAGGTAGAAATAGTTGAACCAAAAATCTTCAACCAAGTTTACAGCTGAAGTAAACAGGCTTTGCAACGGGGCCGTAAGTTCCACCACCAATCGGTCGACTGGGTTCCATTGTCGGTTAGATCCCGAGGCAGACGAGAGTAAAAGGAGGGCAACAATCACAAGGACTGCCCATATCCAGGCCTTCCTAAAGGGCGCAGAATCTTTCAATTACTCTTCTCACACCTCATCTATACAAAGTCGATTATCAGAAACTCGGAGGGAAGGGCGCTGCCCAAAATAGGCTAAAGGCTCAAAGTTCAAGGCATCATGCAAAAATGGCCTGAATCCAGTTTCACTTTACCTGAACCCCCTAAACCCCAATGCCCAACGCCCAATGCCTAAAGCCTAATCAAATCCTCAACTTATTGCAACCTCTTTCAAGATATCCATATTATCCAAGGCCTTGCCCGAACCCAAGACCACGGTAGAAAGCGGATCCTCTGTTATGGTTATGGGCAGCTTGGTCTCTTCACGCAGGAGTACGTCTAAATTCTTTAACAAGGAGCCGCCACCGGTCAACACGATACCTTTGTCCACTATATCGGCTGCCAGTTCAGGGGGCGTTTGCTCGAGAGCAATACGGACAGTTTCAACTATGGTCTCAACTTGTTCGGAAATAGCCTTCCGGATTTCGTCCGAGTCAATTGTCAAAATCTTGGGAATGCCTGTGACCAAGTCTCTTCCCTTCACCTCAATGGTCTCAATCTGATCACTTGGATAGGCATTGCCTATGGTGGTTTTTATGATCTCGGCGGTTCGAATTCCAATCAACAAATTATACTTCCTCTTTATGTGTTGCAGGATAGCCTCATCCATCTTATCGCCGCCCACTCTTACCGACTTGCTATACACAATGCCCGCCAGTGAAATTACAGCCACTTCCGTAGTCCCACCGCCGATATCTACTACCATATTACTGGTAGGCTCTGTTATGGGAAGTCCAGCGCCTATGGCCGCGGCCATGGGTTCCTCTATTAAAAAAACCTCGCGGGCACCGGCCGACTCCGCAGACTCACGCACGGCCCGCTTTTCCACCTGGGTAATGCCGCTGGGAACGCATATTATGATTCTGGGCCTAACCAGAGTACGTCTATTGTGGACCTTGCGAATGAAATGCCTTAGCATTGCTTCGGTTATCTCGAAGTCGGCTATAACCCCGTCCTTCATGGGCCTTATCGCGACGATATTGCCTGGCGTCCTGCCTAGCATCATCTTGGCCTCTTTGCCGACCGCGAGCACCTTGCTGGCACCCCTGCCGTTTCTCCTCACCGCAACCACAGAGGGCTCACTCAGCACAATACCCTTGCCCTTCATGTATACAAGTGTATTGGCAGTTCCCAGGTCAATTGCAAGGTCATTTGAAAACCACCCCAAAATTGGATCAAGAAGCATCCTGCTCTCCTTTCCTCTCCTGGTTTTTACTGTTATTCGTCACTTATTGAAATCGGTAAAATCGTTATTTGCCTTGACAAACTTTTTTTCTAATGATTAAATGAAGTTTTGTATAAAATTTCAACCAAGGACTTGAAAAAACTATGAAACGCACGTATCAACCCAGCAATATAAAGCGCGCAAGGACCCACGGATTCAGGGCCAGGATGCAAACAAAAGCCGGCAGAAATGTTCTCAAGCGTAGACGGGCCAAAGGACGGAAGCGTTTAACCGTATAGTAACATGCGCCCATGAATTCGCGACCGATCCCAAATTACAATGAGTGTTCACAATCCCTTTCAAAAAAAGAAAGATTATTGAATCGCTCAGACTTTGTCAATTTAAATCGGTCGGGGGAAAGGCTTACTACAGAACATTTTGTGGTTTTAACAAAACCCAATGGCCTGGGCATAAGGAGAGTGGGAATTACCGTCACCCGGAAGACGGCAAACGCTGTCAGGAGAAACCGTATCAAGAGGCTGATCAGAGAATTTTTTAGGCTTAACAAGGCAAAACTGCCCCAAGGTCACGACTTTGTCTTTATTGCAAGGAAAGACGCCTCACGTCTGACCTTAAGCAGAATAACAGAGGAATTAGGTGCTGTCCTTTTTGAAAACAACAATCTTGGCTAACATAATAAGAGAGCTTTCTGCCCTGATAAGCCTTTATCAATTAGCCATTTCACCTTTCAAGCCGCCTTGCTGCCGCTTCTATCCCTCCTGCTCCCAGTATGCCCGTGAGGCCTTGGAAAAACACGGGATAGTGAAAGGGGGTCTACTGTCCTTGATCAGGATTCTTAAATGCCATCCTTTCCATCCCGGGGGTTACGATCCCGTTCCCTAGGCAGGCCCTTTATCAGTAGTTCGGCCATGGTCTGCCCCAATGGGGATAAAGCGAGTCTCAGTGTATACCGGGACTTCCGGTAATACTTCACTGTCAAGGAAATAACATGGATAAAAGAACCTTATTGGCATTTGTACTCTCATTCGCGGTGCTTTTTCTGTGGTCGGTATTTTTTACCCCTTCCCAGCAAAAGGCACCTGATAAGAAGCAACCTCAATCAACCGAGAGGAGGCAAGGCGAGGCGTCCCAAGGGCAAATTAACCCTGAAGCGGCACCAGCGCCGAAGGGCATTGAGCTACCGATATCTGAAGAGAAAAAAGTTAGGGAAAAAGTAATCTTGGTAGAGACACCCTTATACAAAGCACAAATCTCCAACGTCGGCCCTACCATAAGGAGTTTCAAGCTCAAGGGCTATCGCCAGACGATAGAGCCCTCCTCACCGTTGGTAGACCTTGTAGACCAGGGCGTAAGGGATCATTTCTTGTGGATAGGATACACTACGAGTAAGTCCGGGGAAAACGAATCTGAGATTCTTGAGACAAATGCTACTGATCTTAAGCTTGACAGGAACTCACCGCCAAAGGAAATCCGTTTTTATGGAAAAACCAAAACAGGCCTGTATGTGGAAAAGGATCTTAAAATTTATCCCAATAGGTACCAAATAGATGTAAGGGTCAAAGTCGTAAACCAGGGGCCACAGTCCGTAGAAGGCCGGTTTGCTGCGAGGGTTAATGGAATGCCCCCTAAAAAAAAGGAAGGCTACTATGCACCATTTACAGGCCTGGTAGCGCTAGCTGATGGAAAGATAAAGGAATTCAAGTTTAAGAAGAAAAAGCCCAAAAAAGATCTAGAGGGAAACTTGCAGTGGGTGGCATATCAAAAAAATTACTTTATCTGCGCGATTGTACCAGAGCATCCAGCCAACGCCCTTTTTCGAGGGATTTGGGATCCGGATACCGGGAGGCAAACCGGTATATTGCTGGAACCCCCTGAGCCGCTGCCCCCTGGCTCCCAACTACAACACTCCTACGCCCTTTTCCTTGGTCCGAGGCAGTTAACGGTTCTGAAGGAATTCGGCAGGGGCCTGGATAAGGCGGTAGATTTTGGGTGGACCAATATAATTGCAAAGCCTTTACTTTATACGCTGAGATTCTTTAACAAATACATCCATAACTACGGGGTCTCCATCATTTTGCTTACGATCCTGATAAAGATCTTATTCTGGCCCCTTACCCACAAGAGTTACAAGTCCATGAAGGAGATGCAGAAATTACAGCCCATCATGGCCAAGATAAAAGAAAAATACAAAGATAACCGCGAACAAATGAACAAGGAAATGATGGCGTTGTACCGGACCTATAAGGTAAATCCCATGAGCGGTTGCCTACCCATGATTATACAGATCCCGGTATTTTTCGCTTTATACAGGATTCTGGGCAAGGCCATAGAGCTTAGGCACGCGCCTTTTATGCTATGGATAAATGATCTATCGGTCCCTGACAGGCTTTTCCATTTCTCTTTTAAGATTCCCTTCATGGCGCCGCCTTACGGAATACCGGTGCTTACCCTGCTCATGGGGGCCTCGATGTACATACAGCAAAAGATGACACCTACTCCTGGAGATCCTACACAGGCCAAGTTTATGATGTTCTTGCCCATCATTTTCACTTTTATGTTCATTAACTTCCCTTCTGGGCTTGTGCTTTACTGGCTGGTAAACAACATTCTGTCTATAGGCCAGCAATACCGCATTCAAAAACGAGCTGCTTAGCATTTGGAGGACTGATCATGCAAGAATTTGAATTCGAGGGAAAAACCACTGAAGAAGCCATTGAAAAGGCCTGCAAGGAACTGAACCGATCCAAGGAAGAACTGGACATCGAGATACTTGAACCAGGATCTGCAGGTATTTTTGGAATAGTTGGTACAAAAAAGGCCAAGATAAAGGTAACCATACCTGAGGAAGAGCAAGAAACCACCGAAGAAAGTGAACTGGAATTTGCCAAGAAGACCCTTGAAGACATCCTCTCGCTTATCCCCACAGAAGCGCAGGTAAGCGCGGCAACCGAAGACGCAAAAATTACCTTAAACATTTACGGCGACAAATCCGGCCTATTGATAGGCCGAAAGGGAAAGACTCTAGACGCCCTACAGTTTATTGTGAACAAGATAGTGAACAAGTCCCTTTCCAGGAAAATTCAAATAGTGGTTGATGCCGAGGATTATCGCCAGCGCCGCCGCGACTCCCTGATTCAAATGGCCCTCAAACTGGGCGACAAGGCCAAGAGGATAGGAAAGCCGGTTGCAACCAATCCCCTCAGCCCCAAAGACAGAAGAATCATACATCTGGCACTCAAGGACGACCCTCGACTGGATACAAGGAGCAGGGGCGAGGGGTTAATGAAAAAGGTTCTAATTATCCCAAAGAAACCATAATGGCCAAGGGCGCGAAATCACCCCGCGCAGACCGAATGGGTCAACAGCCAGGACCAGATACCATTGCGGCTATAGCCACGCCTGTAGGACAGGCAGGCATTGGTATTATCCGCATCAGCGGGCCCCAGGCCCTGAGCATCCTCAAGAGAATCTTCAAACCCATAAATCCCGAAGCTCCTCTCAGAACCCGCCGCCTATACCTCGGCCATATATTGGACCCTGGTTCAGGCCTTTGCGTGGATGAGGTTCTGGCAACATACATGAAGGCTCCTTATACATACACAAGAGAGGACATTGTAGAAATCAATTCCCACAGCGGCTATGCAGTACTTTCCAAGGTGCTGGAATTGGTCCTTGAGTCCGGGGCCCGATTGGCGCGCCCGGGGGAATTTACCTTCAGGGCATATCTGAACGGCCGAATCGACCTTACCCAGGCAGAAGCGGTTGCAGAGCTTATCACTTCCCGCTCCGAGCGGGGCCTGTACCTGGCCTCGCAACAAATAAAAGGAGCACTGAAACACAAAATTAACTCTTTGCGCCATGAACTTATCCATGTCCTAAGTCAGGTGGAGGCGGCTATTGATTTCCCAGACGAGGAAGATACTTTTTTGGATAAGACCTTTGTGGTCAATACTCTCAGGCAAAGCATCCTGAAGCAGATCACGGAACTCATTGAGGCTCACTCCGAAAAAAAGATATGGGTTGAAGGTATCAGTACCGTCATAGCGGGGAGGGTCAACGTGGGGAAATCCAGCCTTCTTAATCGGCTACTGGACGAACAACGCGCGATAGTAACGCCTGTTCCGGGAACTACGAGGGACGTTGTAGAGTCAAGTATGAGCATAGAAGGTCTGCCCATACGCCTCATGGATACAGCTGGGATAAGAGAGGATGGAGATGAAATCGAAAAACTGGGCATTCAGCTAACTGAGCAAAAACTGTCAGAGGCTGACCTGGTTTTGGCCGTCCTGGACTATAGCCTTCCCATTAGTAACGAAGACAGGGGCCTTTTGAATAAGATCAAAGACAAGCCCGCCCTGTTGGTGCTGAATAAAATAGATTTACCTTCGGATGTTAAGTGGGACGAGGCCTTAAAGGGCCTCCCGGAATTTCCCACCGTGAGGGTATCTGCATTGACTGGTCAAGGTATTAAGCAACTTAAGAAAGAAATAGTCAGGGTAGTGGTAGGCTCGGAGGTTCGTTCGGCTCCAACAGCAATTGCACCAAATCTAAGGCAGGCCAAGGCACTTGAGCAGGCAAGGCAATATATTGAAAATGCTGTGTCGTGCATTCACCAAGATGCCCCTCTCGAAATAGCTGCACTTGAATTGAGAAGCGCCCTTGACAGCCTCGGGGAAATCATAGGGGAGACAACCCCGGAGGACGTGCTGGAAGCCATTTTCAGCAATTTCTGTATTGGCAAGTAGCAAACGCCCCTTCTAGAAAACCACACTCCATCACTTCGCCCTGAAATAGGCCTTGACAGTCTTTATGGCACAATACTTCCCACACATGGTGCAGACGTCCTCTTCTGCCGGGGGGTTCTTGTCCCTGTAGCTTTTGGCTTTCTCAGGATCAATTGCCAGGCGCATTTGCGCATCCCAGTCCAATTTCTTCCTGGCTATGGCCATTTGACGGTCCCGTTCCAAAGCGGCCTTGTTACCCCTGGCTATGTCCGCCGCATGGGCCGCGATCTTGGTTACCACAACACCTTCCCGCACATCTTCTACAGAGGGAAGGCAAAGGTGTTCGGCAGGGGTCACATAACATAGAAAATCCGCGCCGGCGGCAGCAGCCAGCGCTCCCCCAATTGCACACGCAACATGGTCGTAACCGGTGGCTATGTCAGTTACAAGCGGACCCAGCACATAGAACGGGGCGTTGTTGCACAGCTTTTTTTGTATCAGAACATTGGCTTCAATTTGATCCAGAGGTACGTGACCCGGGCCCTCTATCATAACCTGAACCCCCCGTTCCCATGCCTGCTTTGTTAAGTGGCCCAGGGTCATGAGTTCATGGATTTGGGCCCTGTCTGTGGCGTCTGCTATGCATCCAGGCCTGAGCCCATCACCTAGGCTCAGGGTTATGTCGTACTTTCGGGCCACATCCAACAGCCTATCAAAGTGCTCGTAAAGTGGGTTTTCCTTGTCATGGTGAAGCATCCAGGTTGTGAGGAATGCCCCGCCCCTGCTCACAATATCGGTTATTCGACCTTGGGCTCGTAACATCTCCAACGCTGCTCTTGTCAGGCCGCAATGCACTGTCATGAAATCCACGCCATCCCTTGCTTGTTTTTCAATGACTTCAAAAATATCGTCAACAGTGAGGTGAACAAGCCCTCCCGAGTGTTCCACGGCCTCAATCACTGCCTGATAGATGGGAACCGTTCCGACCGGCGCGGTGGAGTTCTCTACAATGGCGCATCTGCATTTATCTATGTCCCCCCCGGTCGAAAGATCCATCACCGTGTCAGCGCCGGCTTCAATTGATACTCGAAGCTTCTCCAGCTCTTCGGACAAAATAGCCCGGTCTGAAGATGTTCCAATATTGGCATTGACCTTGACTCTCAGGCCCTGGCCAATTCCACATGGCTCGAGTCTGGCGTGTCGCTTATTACAGGGTATCACTACGGTCCCTTTGGCAATTTGCTCGGCAAGCCACTCGGGGTCGACTTCCTCTCTTCGGGCCACCTTTTCAATTTCCGGGGTAATCAGTCCCGCTCTAGCAGTTTCCATTAGTGTCATAAACTACTTTCCCTTCCGGTCTTGAAATTTTTTCATCCCTATGGGATTGATGGCACCGGGACTGTTTCCTAGTGCGTAACCATATATTATAGCATATCTGGTAAAATCGTGGGCCATCTTTGTGGCCTCAAAAACACTTTTTCCTCTGGCCATATAGGTGGCCAAGGCAGAAGAAAACACGCATCCAGTACCGTGCGTGTGGGGGCTGTGTAGCTTTGGCCCCTCTACCCAAAAGAATTTCCCATTGTCATAAACCAAATCAGCCGCAACTTCACCCAAGTGACCACCGGTAATCACAACCGAAGGACCTGTCCTCGCGATCCGTTTAGCCGCATCCATCATGTCCTGCTGATTTCTGATTTCCATTTCGGCCAGCACTTGCGCCTCGGGAATATTGGGCGTCACAACGTTAACAAGTGGAACTAGCCTTTTCTTGACAGCTTCCACTCCATTCTTTTCAAGTAACTTCCCTCCGGCAGAGGCTTGCATTACTGGATCCAGAATCACGGGACTCATCTTGTATTGGGTCAAAAGCTCCCCGACAGCTACCACGGTAGCCATGTTCCCAAGCATGCCGATCTTTACCGCATCCGGGGTAATGTCTTGTATTACCGCTCTCACCTGCTCTTTGATAAACGACGGTGGTATAAAATGGATGCCCCTTATGCCAGTTGAATTCTGTGCCGTTACGGCAGCAATCACCGTGGCAGCATGGCCCCCCAGGGCGGTAATCGTTTTTATATCGGCCTGTATCCCTGCCCCACCTGTAGGGTCAGACCCGGCTATCACAAGGATGTATTTCAAATCAAATCCTCTCTTTCACCCTAGTTCTTCCATGGACGACCTGCCATTGTCCCGCTTGGTAACCAGATCCACCACCATTCCCTTGCCCTATTCATTAGAACTAACAGTGCCCATCCAAGCAGTCAATGGAAAATCGTGCGCCCTAAAGCTTTGAGCCTCACATTCCGAAGTACTCAAGGGGCGAGTAATCTCGTGGTCTTCTTGACTTTCCTTTTTCGCCTAATCTATAAGTGGTTGCACGAGAAAAAATTGCTGCACCCCAAATGACCACCATGGAGTTAGTCCCATGAAAAGGCTCTCAGGGCCTGCACTTACCCGATTAGTCCCTCTTCTTATAGCGCTTGCTTGTATCACTGTGGCAGCACTTCTTTACCTTGTAGGCCCTGGCCTATTGGATTCACTGGAATTCAAAACATATGACTTGAGGTTACAATCCCGTGGGACCTTGACTCCAAGCCCCAATATCCTACTGTGCGTCATTGATGAAAAAAGCCTCAGGGAACAAGGCAGATGGCCCTGGCCCAGGTGGAAAATTGCGAAACTTGTGGATAAACTATCTGAGATGGGTGCCAAGGTTATAGCCTTTGACATCGGCTTTTTTGAGCCCGATATAAATATGGACGACAACATTCTTGAGGTCCTCGAAGCAAGGATCAAGAAGGGGGAGATTAACAAAGAAAAGCTCATTTCTTTATTGGAGCAAACCAAGAGAGGCTTCAATAATGATTTGCTGCTTGCCAAATCAATTAGACGTTCCAAGGCAAGGGTCGTACTCGGATACTTCTTTCACATGAACTCAGAGAAGCTGGATTATAAAGTGGACCACAGTCAGCTTCTCCGGCAGCTATCGCTCATAGAAGCCTCCAAATACCCTGTAGTGATCTACAGGCGGCACCGCGGTGGATCCTCCCCTATTACCAAGGCATTTGCACCTGTTCCCAACCTGGAACAATTGGTCACTGCTGCTGACTCCTGCGGATATTTCAATATCTTTCCGGACAATGACGGGGTTGTAAGGCGAATCCCACTGGCAATCCAGTGCAGGGCAGATGTTTACTCACCTTTGTCCATACAGGCCCTTTGGAACGCAATGGACCGCCCTCCTCTCAGTGTTGTGGTCTCGGGGTTCAGGGTCCTGGGAATCAAGATGGGCAAGCTCTTTGTGCCTACCGACAAAAACGGCAATCTCATAGTCAACTTTCTTGGGCCCCCGGGCACTTTTCCCAATATTTCGGCATCAGATATCCTGGCGGGGCGCATCCAAGAGAGCCGACTAAAAGGCTCTATTGTCTTTGTTGGAGTAACAGCTGTAGGGGTTTATGATCAGCGCGCAACTCCGTTCAGCGCTGTTTACCCCGGACTGGAAGTTCACGCCACTGTTGCTGACAATATTTTAAAACAGCGTTACATCCTTAAACCCAGCTGGACCGATGTCGCAGATCTTGGGTCTGTTGTGCTCCTGGGCCTTTTGGCGGCCCTTGCTCTGTGGCTTTTAGGCCCTTACCGGGCAGCCTTTATATGCGCTGGTCTTCTGGGAATCCATATATCTGTCTGCACCTTCCTGCTATGGTTTCGCGGGACATGGCTCAATATCGTATACCCCATGGTTTCACTATCAATGACCTATGGCCTGCTCGCCATGTACTATTACGTCACTCAAGAAAAAGACAAGAAAAGGCTCAAAGTGGCCTTTCATCACTACGTTTCTCCTGTAGCAGTAAGGCAAATCCTGAAAAAACCCGGTGAAGTTTCATTAAGCGGAGATAGGAAGGAACTCACCGTCCTGTTTTCAGATCTGCGCGGTTTTACAAAAATGTCTCAAGGCACTTCCCCCAGGCAAGTGGTTTCACAGCTTAATGAATACCTTACAACCATGACCGACATTGTTTTTGATTCAGGAGGCACCCTTGACAAATACATGGGAGACGGCCTCATGGCTATTTTCGGTGCACCTGTCCCTCTGGAGGATCATCCGCGGCGAGCCTGTGAAGCAGCTATCAGGATGGTCCAAGCCCTGGATGAGCTCAATGCCCGATGGATACCCCACGGAAAACCGTCTCTGGACGTAGGAATAGGTATAAGTACGGGTGTAATGCTGGTAGGGAACCTTGGTTCAAGGCAAAGGTTCGATTACACGGTGCTAGGTGAAAGTGTTAATCTTGGCGCCAAACTGGAGGGCCTCAGTGCCTATTATGGTGTACAGGTCTTAATAAGCGAACCCACATATGTAGCTATTAAGGGTCAGTTCAGGTGCTTTGAGGTTGACGTAACCCGACTACAAGACGGCAACACAATGAAGATCTATTCGCTTATTGCCAAGGAAATTTCTTCTGCAACAAAACAAGAGGCCTTGACCTACTTTGAAACAGGATTACGTTACTATAAGATTAAGGATTGGGCTCAGGCAGTGGAGATGTTTCGCAAAGCTTACGAAATTGACCCGTCCTTGCGCGTGGCAGAAATCTATTTTAGGCGGTCCCATTATCTCTTAAAAAACCCTCCACCGCCGAATTGGGATGGAGTGTGGACCACAAGGTAGAATATGACTACCCTTAACATAAAAGTGAATTGCGGCGAGTACCGGAAGACCATGGAACTTTTAGGCCTGAAAAACAGGCTTCAAAAGGACGATCTAACACCACAGGAACGCAAATCCATCGAAGATAGGATTAAAGAACTTGAAAAGGAATTAAACCTGGTCTGACGCTCTATAACAATCAGAACAGCTTATGGCTGTCCAAGAGAATTGTCACGGGCCCGTCGTTTACAAGATACACATCCATCATTTCCTGAAATCGGCCCGTCTCTACGTGTAGCCCTTTTTCTTCTAGCGCCTGCACGAAAACCTCGTAAAGGGTTCTTGCAAGCTCGGGTCGAGCAGCCTTTGCAAAACTGGGTCTTCTCCCCTTCCTGCAATCCCCTAACAGGGTAAACTGGGAGACCACCAGTACTTCCCCCTTTATATCCAACACAGAACGGTTCATTTGCCCATTGGTATCAGCAAATATCCTAAGATTCGCGACCTTGTCGCTCATGAAGTAACTATCCTTTTCCGTATCATCCTCTGCCACTCCCACTAGGGTTAACAGGCCTTGGCCGATTTGGCCCACGGTTTTGCCTGCAATTTCCACCTTTGCCTCTTTTACCCTTTGAACAACCGCTCTCATGGCATTGCCTCATAAGTGTTTCTACATATTGGAGGTGGGGGCAGAAGTCCCCGGGAGTTTGAAGGTTCTACTCGCGGATGCGTTCCACAGGACCAGTTCCGCGAGAAATTCCGCAGGCCTAAAAGGGGCAAGGTTGGATGTGGCGAGTAGCGCTTAGATCTAATGCTTTGGTTGTTCGTACACAGGTCCTAGTTCACCTGTCTTAAAAATGCATTGCAGTTCTCTCAGGAGAGCATTGGTTGCTCTTTCCACCATTAGAACATCGCCCTCTGAGACCATGCTCATGTCAAGGCAATCAACAGCCTCCTTGAGTTCTTGGAACTGTGCGAGAAAATCCTCATTATCGTACTTATCACCTATGATCTTGTGCACATCAATTATGGTCCCAATGCAATTCTTAACCCTGAGGCGATACTTTTTCTCGAGATCCATCTCCCCCGTCAGACCTTCCCTATTTCCTTAAGTGTTTCCATGAACACGCTGTAAAAGAGTTCATGGTCGGCAAGGGCCCTTTTCAAGATAGGAGCCATCTTGTCCATGTCTTTTATATTTACCACAAGATTGGCACTCATTGCAAATGCCATCATCTGATCCATGCTTCTAAATTGTTCTCCAACTAGCACGAGGAAAATCCGTCTTCGAACTGACATGGGCAAGTGGTTCATATAATTGACTATCGGGCTCTGGGAAAGATCGACGCCGTCAAAATTATCACAAAGAATAGCCATATCAAAATGATGGAATCTCATCTTGGATAGAGCCGTCCTGGTATCTTCCGCCTCTATAAACCTGTAGCCTACGCTCTCAACAGCTTCCTTTACCTCTTGAGTATTCACTTGATCCGAGCCCATCATTAGGCATAGTTTCTCACCTTTCTCGTAGGTGAGCTGCAGGGCCTCTTCCACATCTCGGTATTCGTACCCCGCACCGTCTAATCCCTCTGGATACCCCTGGGGTTTTGATTCAGGAATTTCAATGACAATCTTCCCTTTGCATTTAGGGCATGCTATGGACACCTTCTTTCCTTTGGGCACCTTCTCATCGGGAATGTTTAATTTTGCGTTGCAATGGCTGCATCTGACTTCCATGACACTTCTCCTTATACTTTCACTCTACCCAATGATAAAGACCTAACAGAAAACCTTCTCACCACTGTCCAGGGCCGCAATCAACCTTTGGCCGCTTTTTTCCATCGCAATGACTCACCCCCCAACATTCAGCCCCAAGGTAGCCCTTATGGATCTATCTTGGCTTTGATTAGCGCACATAGCGTTTTTCATAATCCGTATCAATATCCAACCCCTCGATGGTGGTGGTTTTCTCACCGCGTGCCGCCTTGATGGAATCTATGGCGCGCCCGACTACAGCCTTTCTAGAACAATAGCTCAGTGCCACATCTTCAGTTATTAGGCCCTCCCTATAGAGTTCGGCAATGGATTGGTCAAAGGTCATCATACCGAATGGCTGACTCGCCTCTATGATCTCATAAAATGTTTTACCTTCCGACTCCCCGTGCAAAATCACGTCTTTAACCCGAAGGTTTGTCTTCATGATCTCAAAGGCGGCAACGCGTCCGCCCCCCACCTTGGGTAGCAGCCTTTGGCAAGCCACCCATCGAAGGGTATCTGCCAGCCTGATTCTGATCTGCTTTTCCTCGTCCTGATCAAACATGCCCACGATCCTATTGACCGTATGCCCTGCATTAACCGTGTGGATAGTACTGAGCACAAGATGTCCGGTTTCGGCTGCTGACAAACCGATTTCCACTGTCTCTCGGTCTCTCATCTCCCCGACCAGAATGACCTTGGGGGCCTGTCGCAACGCAGCTCTGAGCCCGTTGGCAAATGTGTCAAAGTCCACGCCGAGCTCCCTCTGGTTGAATGTGGCCTTTTTCTGTGAGTGAACATATTCCACAGGATCTTCCAGGGTCACTACGTGAACCGCGTGTTTTTCGTTTATTTCATTCAACATGGCGGCCAGCGAAGTGGACTTGCCTGTTCCGGTAGCACCGGTGATGAGAATAATCCCGTTTCTTTCCTCTGCCATCTCATAGAAGGCTGGTGGCAACCCAAGCTCCTCAATAGTGGGGACCCTATTGGCCAATTGCCTCATGACCGTGGAGTAGCAACCCTTTTGTGAAAAAACATTAACTCTGAACCGGGCCTTACCAGCAAGCTGATAGGATATGTCACAAGAACCTTCAGTCAAAAGGGTCTTTGTGAGGCGCTTATCACCATTTATCAAATTAAGCGCAAAAATTTCTGCCTGAAATGGGGTGATCTTATTGATGGGAGGTTCAATTGCAACCGGTTTCAATTCGCCCGACGCCTCCACCTGAAAAGGCTTGTCCACAGTAATGTTGAAATCTGAAACCTCTTCGTGCGATTCCAACATTGTGGTCAGTATGTAATCAATCTGCTGTTTTCTCATTTCTTGACCTCACCTTTGCTTGGTTTTACTCAAATAGCGCCTTTGCTCGCCCTCTCCTCGGCCCTGCAGCCCTACATCCCTTTGCCTAGGCCTTTGATCCTAAACCTCAGTAAAATCAGCCGGCGGATTCTTCAAGAAAGGCATGAAACGCGACTTTTCAACACATTTCATATATGCATCGTCTGGGCTGATGATGCCTTGCTTCATAAGATCCATGATGGAGTCA
>QMLZ01000002.1 GCA_003646995.1 Deltaproteobacteria bacterium
ATGGGGACGAGAATACAATACGAGACTATGTCAAGAAACAAGGTTCCGAATACCGAAAGCTGTATGAAGATCGGCAGCTGTCCCTATTCTAATACCCCGCTGCTTGCGGCGGGGTAGTTTATTATATTTACTGCTTAACAGTGGTCTTAGTAGGAGAGGAGGCTAATGCACAAGAAAAGTATACCCTCGGGCTCCTTTGCTCTGGGCGGGAAAAAGAAGGAGGTCTTAGAGGCATACCTGGGCACATGTGTGGGAGTGGCGCTGGTTGACAACGATGCAGAGATTGGAGGACTCATTCACATTCTTCTCCCCGAACCTACGGGCACAGATATACCTTTTAGCCCAGCAGTTTACGCCACCACGGGTCTTCCGCTTCTTATAGAGAAGCTCAACGAAGCTGGCGCTCGCAGGAGTAAACTCAAGGGGTGTATAGCCGGTGGAGGGCTTGTAGGAGAGGTCAGCGAACAGGATCTAATGTTGGATATTGGTGGCAGAACAGCGGAGACTGTGGAGGATATACTGCGGGAGCAGGGTGTGGCAGTAGAGAGCGTTGAAACAGGGGGGCTGTTTCCTTGCAAGATATCTTTGAGAATGGATACCTTCGAAACAAGCATTGAGCCTATTGTCCAGCAAGGAGGAGGTCAAGAGGCGGGCGACATCAACATTAGCAAAGACGAGATAATGCAAGCAATAAAAGAAGTGAAACCCATTCCCCAAATAGCCCTCAAGGTAATCCGGATGCTAAGGGAAAAAGAATATGACATAGATGATATTGCAATGGAGATAATGCAGGACCAAGTGATTAGTGCCAAAGTCCTAAAATTGGCGAACAGTCCCATTGTGGGTGCTGCTACTACGGTGGATTCAATAGATCGGGCACTGATCGTGCTTGGGGAAAAGAAGCTGTTTCAGCTTGTGCTTTCTGCTACAGTAGAGATGCTTTTCGCGGATACTAGGACTGGCGGATACTCCTTGTGCAAAGGGGGCATATTCCATCATGCCTTGGCCACCGCCATGACTGCCCATGAGATATCCGTGTTTACTCGAAGATCTCAGCCGGATATAGCGTATACAGGAGGACTTCTTCACGACATCGGCAAGATAGCGCTGGATCAGTACGTGATAACCAATGCGCCTTTGTTTTATAGGTCGCTTCAAGACAAGGGAGTTGACCTGTGTAAAGTGGAAAAGGTGAGATTCGGCCTTGAGCACACTGAAATGGGTTTTATGCTTGCCAAAAAGTGGGGATTGCCTTCCGTTTTGTCAGACGTGATAAGGTATCACCATGAGCCGGAAAACTCACAGGAGGATAGGGAACTTGTAAGCATCGTATACCTTGCCGACCTGCTAATGACCAGGTTCAGAGTGGGGTATCAAGTTGATAGACCAAACACGGAGATGCTGGAAAAGTCCTTATCGCATATTGGACTTGGCAAAGAAGACTTCCCAATCATAATTGACAGGATACCGAGGGCCGTGTTCGAATCAACACTGCTTGCAACCTAACAATGAGATTAAAAGTAGTTTTAATTCTGCTTTGTGGGTTAGATGTCATTTGACTATATCAAGCACGGTCCCTAACATCTCGTCCTCTGTGCGGATGCTTTTGAGATTCGCCTCGTAGCCCCGAACGGCAACTAATGACTGGGGTATTTCCTCGGCCAAGTCTACCGCATGGTCTCCTGGCGGATTATGGCTTATCTTTATCACCACATTTTGAATTGGGCCTTCCATCATTACTGCTCGCTTTTTCCCATACCCTTCAGAGCAAATATTAGCGACGTTTTCAGCAATTATATCCATTTTTTGCCCAAAGGCCTTAAGGGCTGAAAGACCAATACCAAATATAGAAATCATCTGTGTACCCTCGGCTGCTAAAAAGTGGTACTGTTCATCAAATTTTACAAAGGTCCCTTCAAGACACCCCCATATTTAAATCGGCACAAAGTAAAGGATCCTTAACAACGTGGATGAAGTAGAGGATGTAAGCTGGGAACCATGCCAAAAACATGGAACTCATGTCAAAAAAGTGGCAATAACCGAGGGCCTTGGATTGAAGGTGATGTGATAGGTGAACATGAATAGAGTTTGTTGGGGTTTATATTGCAGGCCTCCTAAAATTACTTGGTATAAATGTTGCAAACTTAGGAACAAAGGCGGCAGAAGGGCTTGCTCTTCAATTGAGAAAAGTTCTCTTTCGCATGTAAATTGCTCGCAGGAGGATTACCCTTCATGGATCTCGCGGTGGCCGTAACTCTAAGGAGAGAAAAGCAGAGGATCATTCTTGTTCAATCTCAAGTGAAACAGATATTAAGCTCTGGTGCTCCAGCTTTAAAAATTACAAGCGTTGGTGATACATTATGCCTCCATGTGCAAGGTGAGACGGCTGAGGTAATTAACCTAAATGCTTCCTTAGATAACGCTCCTTTTTTCGTTATACTTGAAGGACAACGCGCATTGGCTGTAGATGATTATGAGTTTTTGTTCCGACTCAAGATTCTTTCCAATGGATGTGTATCGGGTTGGGATGTAAACGGAAACAAACTGATAGGTAAATTATTTGACCCGCAAAAGGAACAGGGCGAGGAGGGGACCCCCATCAAGGAGGCATGTAAAGCTGATTCAGAGTCTATTTCAACAACGGAGCTGGATTCTTTGAAAGAGATCTTAAAAAGGCTCAAGAAAGGGGAGTTTTATGAGGCGCTTACAATGGAATTATCCGAGAGAATAAGGGAAATAGCAGATGAAATGATTGCATGCAGAAGAGATCTCCAGAAAAGGATAGAGCCCAGCATAGTTGGGCTGGCAAAAAATGAAATTCCAGAGACAAGCAATGAACTCGAAGGTATCAATGATACGTTAGAAAAAAGCACTATGAAAATATTGGACATAAGTGAAGGGGTGTTAGCAGAATGTATGAACAGGCTTGAGGAACTTGACAGGATATACTCAGAGCTTTGCGCAGGCGTGGAAAGGCTATCTACAGAGATCTCTGCAGTAGGGCCGGAACAAGCACGAGGCATAAAGACAGGTGTTTTTACTGACTTGAAGCCGCTGGTGGATATGATAGCACGAGACAGAAAGGCATTTGAGAAAATCCGGAAATTATCGATGAACATGACAGAGCCTCTTTGTTTTCAGGATCTTGTCGGGCAGCGGATCCAAAGGATTGTCAATCTGGTAAAGACCATGGAAAAGCGAGTTCAGGACCTGATAACTTCCCTGGGATTGAGAATCAAGGAGTACGAGATGGAAAGTTCACTTCACCCCGAGGAGATGGCAACAGAGCTTGGGGAAGATCGGTCTTTGTTAAAGGGTCCTCAAGGGGAAGGGAAGGGTCTGAATCAAAACGCAGTAGATGATTTATTGGCATCATTATAGCGTTTCAACGTGGAAGTGTGCACCGTCGGCAAAACAAGAACTTACTTTGGAGGTAACGTGTAATGGCGCTTGATACGTCTATCAAGGTTCTCGTTGTAGATGATTTTGCTACAATGAGGCGCATCGTAAAAGGAGTACTCAAGCAGCTGGGTTTTAAGAACATTATTGAAGCCGAGGACGGTACCGCAGCATTAAATGAACTTAGAAAGGAGAAAGTGGGTTTAATCGTCTCTGATTGGAACATGCCCAAGATGACAGGTCTTGAACTACTGAAAGAGGTGCGGGCAGACGAGGAGCTGAAAAGTATACCATTTATTATGGTAACAGCAGAGGGGCAGAAGGAAAACGTTATTGAGGCAGTGAAGGCAGGGGTGAGCAATTACATAGTAAAACCTTTTACACCAGAGACCCTGAGCGAGAAACTGGAAAAGGTCTTCCAACGTTAAGGTTTGGCGCGGATTCAAGCGACGCCATTGAATCCCATAAGGGGAGGAACGATGGAAGAAGAGCTAAAAACCATTGAAGATTTGATAGACCAGCTTGCCCTCGAGATCATTAACCTGGATGAAGGCGATATTCTAGGCTTGGGCAAGGCGATGAATTTGATTGAGACCCTCGAAGACAAGGGTGATCATATTAGTGAACCCAATTTTGGGAAGCTCCTGAAGGCTCTGAAACGTTATGTAGAGAAGTTGATCTTGGCGGAAGAAACGGACGTTGATCCTCTTGAGAGAGGGGTTGGAGCGCTCCAGGCTGCCTTGAGAGCTGTAAGCCGAGGGGAGTCTTATGATGATAACTTATCGGCGATGCTCTCCGAACTCGGTCGTTACGGGCTCGAGGAATCAAATGCAAGCGATTCTCAAGGGGGCAATGGGTCCGAAGCCGAGCAGGGCCTAGAGGAGCAAGGACAGGAAGAAAGGGAAGCGTGCCCTGAGTTTCTAAGCGATGAAGATCAAGAGGTCATGGCGGATTTTGTTGTCGAGGCGTTGGAGAACCTGGGAACCATAGAGGTCAACCTTGTAGAGCTTGAGCACGATCCCTCCGACGCAGACATAATTAACGCCATTTTCAGACCATTCCATACGATAAAAGGTGTTTCGGGTTTCTTGAACCTTGCCGAAATAAACAAACTATCTCATTGTGCTGAAAATCTCCTGGACCTAGCGCGTAGCGGGGAACTGAGCATTGATGCAGACATAATTGATATCATCCTAGAATCGGTAGATATGCTCAAAAAGATGATAGAGAATGTCAAGGTGGCCCTTGAGGTAGGGCGACGGCCGTCTTCCAATGAGGGCGTGGGGCCCCTCATTGCTCGCATTCAAGATGTGATTTCAGCCTCCAAAGAGCATAAAGATAAACCCTTGGGAGAACTGCTTGTTGAAAAAGGGGCCATCGACAGAGAGGAAATGGAAAGGGTTCTGGAGGAGCAGAAGAAAGACGGGAACAAGAAGGTAGGAGAGATACTGGTTGAAAAGGGACTCGTGGGATCAAAGGAGGTTATCAGTGCGCTGAGGGAGCAGAAAAGAGTCGGAAAAAAGAAGATTGATCTGCAGGTTAAGGTGGACACGAAAAAGCTTGATACCCTTGTGGACATGACAGGCGAATTGGTTATTGCTCAATCCATGTTGAGGCAAAACAAAAGAATCCTCTCTGTTACCGATCAGCGCCTATTTCATGCCCTGAACCAACTCCACCAGATTAGTTCCATGTTGCAGAAGACGGCCATGTCCATGCGGATGGTGCCTATTAAAAATACCTTTCAGAAAATGGTGCGATTAGTTAGGGATCTTGCCCGCAGCTCGGGAAAAAAGGTCTCTCTTGAAATGAAGGGAGAAGAGACGGAGATAGACCGAAACGTGGTTGAAGAGCTTTATGAGCCAATGGTCCATATGATAAGAAACGCCGTTGATCATGGTATTGAGCCCCCTGAACAGCGTCTTGCTAAAGGAAAACCAGAAAAAGGGACCATTGAGCTTTTGGCCTACCAGAGAGGCGGGAGCATCATTATTGAAATTCGCGACGACGGCAGGGGTCTTGACAAGGAGAAGATCCTAAGCAAGGCTATTGATAAAGGAATAATTTCGGGAGTTGAACAATTGTCTGAGAGCGAGATCTACAACCTCATATTCAAACCAGGTTTTTCGACCTCAGAGACAGTCACTGAGATCTCCGGGCGCGGGGTTGGTATGGATGTTGTCAAGAAGGCACTGGAAAAACTAAGGGGCAGGGTGGAGATAAAAAGTAAGCCGGATAAGGGTTCAACCTTCATAATAACCTTACCCCTCACACTTGCTATTATTGACGGGATAATCGTAAGGGTCGCTGAACAGCGATATATTATACCAGCTTTGGGAATCCTAAAATCCTTCAGGCCTAATCCAAACGACTACAGCACCGTAGAGGGCAAGGGTGAAATGATAATGGTCCGGGGAGAACTAGTGCCGTTGGTGAGACTCCATCATCTTTTTGAATTGTCCGAACGCACGATCAAGCCATGGGAAGGGCTAGCAGTTCTAATTGGGAATGAGAACGAAAAGCTTTGCCTACTGGTAGACGAACTCGTTGGGAAAGAAGAAGTAGTGATCAAGACTTTAGGTGAAGCCCTGAAAAATGTTAAAGGTCTCGCGGGAGGAGCCATCTTGGGAGATGGCAGGGTGGGGCTGATACTTGATATCCCAGGGTTGTTTGCAATTGCGAAGAACAGCCAAGACTTGCCCGCATACTCGGTACAGAAGGTGGCTTAAGTGAATATTATTGTCGGTGTTTCAGATATGAAAGTCAGCGATGATGTCCAAGCATCGCTTATTACCTATTCGTTAGGTTCTTGCATAGGCGTGGCAATTTATGATTCGGTCGCTCATGTGGGAGGACTTCTACATTTCATGTTGCCTGACTCAAACTTGGACAAGGCAAAGGCGGATAAGAATCCGTTCATGTTCGCTGATACAGGAATACCCGCCTTGTTCAAGGCCAGCTACAGGCTCGGTGCGGAGAAGAAGCGACTAAGGGTTGTGGTTGTGGGTGGTGCACAGGTGCTGGATCAAAAAGGATTTTTTAACATTGGCAAGAGAAATCACATGGCGGTGAGGAAAATTTTTTGGAAGAACAAGGTGATGGTAGATTATGAGGACGTCGGGGGTAACGTTAACAGAACCATCCGGATTGATATCGGGACTGGGGACATGTGGGTAAAGGTTTCTGGTCAGGAGTACAGGAAGGTATGAGCACAATAGATAAGATAATAGAAGAGATAAATAGCCTTAGGCCTATTCCCAAGGTTGCTCATAGGGTGCTCGCAATAGTGGACGATCCCAACAGCTCGGCTTCTGATTTGGCGGAAGTAGTTATGTATGACCAAAGCCTGACCGCGAACGTGCTTAGAATCTGTAACTCGCCGTTTTACGCGCTCCCAAGAAAAATAGACTCTATTGACCAAGCTGTTGCATACTTGGGCATGGGAAAAATAGCTGAGATGGTCTTAATGAAAATGGGCGCCGACTACCTAAAGGCCGAACACAAGGGGTATGATTTACGTGAAGGTGATCTTTGGATGCATGCGGTATCTTCCGCGGTTATTGCAAAGGAGATCTGTGAGCTCAAGAAGGTGAGAAACCAGCAACTTATTTTTACCGCGGCCCTTCTCAAGGATATTGGTAAGGTGATTTTGCACAGGTATGTTGGAGAGATGTTCGATCAGATATTTACTCTTGTAGAAAAAGAACAGGTAACTTTCAGAGAAGCCGAAAAAAAGGTCATAGGGATAGACCACGCAGAACTGGGGGCAAGGGTGGCGAAGAAATGGCAGTTCAGTGCAAAAATGGTTCATATCATCGGCAATCACCATCTTAATGGCTCTTGGTCTGAAGAGGACATTGAGACGGCCATAGTGTACTTAGCAGATACCATTTGTATGATGATGGGTTTAGGTGTAGGCTGCGACGGTCTTGCCTACAGGTTTCATAACAAGGTAGTAAGAACCCTTCAGATAAGTGACGTTGATATTCAGGGGATAATGGCGGGATTTGGACAGAGATTGCACGAAGTAGAGGAGTTAATGGGCATGTGCTAAAAACTGGCGCGCCCATAGCTCTATGGTTAATCCCAACATCCAATATTAGGAGCAAGAAATGGGATTCAACGTGCTCATCGTAGATGATTCGAGAGTGATGAGGTCGGTTCTTAAAAAGACTATGCAGATGTGTGGGTTTAACGTCGGCCAGATACTTGAGGCAGGTGATGGCCGTGAGGCGCTGGAGGTTTTGAAGACCAATTGGGTGGACTTGGTAGTCACTGATTATAACATGCCTCAAATGAATGGACTAGAGTTAATAGAAGAGATGAAAAGGGACGAGGTGCTATCTGGTATACCAGTAATCGTGGTGACTACAGAAGGAAGCGAACAAAAGATAAAAGCGCTGCTAGACAAAGGGGCATCTGATTATCTTCAAAAACCTTTCACACCGGAACAAATGAAAAGTAAGTTAAACCGCCTTGTGGGAGAAGGTCATAATGAAAAGGGAAACATTGAAGAAGGCGATGAGGGACTCGATTTCTGAGATCCTGGAGACTATGTTCTTCATGCCTTCTGAGTACTCTGAGGAAAAGGATATAAGTGGGGTGATTAATCCTCCTGATGTTGCTGTAGTTTCGGCGCGCCTTACTTACACCGGCCGCTTAACGGGGACCTTTTTCGTGGTTGTGCCAGTGCCCTTGGCCGAAGAGCTCACTGGCAACTTACTTGGAGTTAATACGGGCGTGGTTGAACAAGAAGAGATAGGGGCTACAGTAAAGGAGCTTCTTAATATGGTGGCGGGAAAAACCTTCAGCCTTTATGACAGCAAGTCGGTCTTTGAACTGGGTGTTCCTGAGCTAATCGAGGTGGAAACTGTCCTGAGTGGTAAGAGTGATGAACATCGAAAACAAGTCGTTGCGGTCTTTGACACGATAAAAAATCCTCTGGGGTTCAAGATAACGATAGATGACGGCTCATGAATGAAAGTATTAAAGTTCTCATTGTTGACGATTCCGTTGTAGTGAGAAAGGTCTTCAGCGAGCAACTTTCAAAGGCTGAAGGGATCGAGGTAATAGGTACTGCTCCGGATCCCTACGTTGCACGGGACAAGATTGTCAAGTTGAGGCCGGATGTCATAACTTTGGACATAGAGATGCCCAGGATGGATGGGCTTACCTTCTTAAAGAGGCTCATGCGGTATTATCCTCTGCCCGTGATTATAGTGAGTTCACTGACGCAGAAAGGGAGCAAGATGGCAATGGACGCCCTATCGCACGGGGCGCTTGAGGTGATCGGCAAGCCGACATCATCCTATTCTGTGGCGGAGATGACGGACCAACTGGCAGAAAAGATCAGGGCCGCCGCAAAAGCACGGATAAAGAGGTATACTCCGGAGTCCGAGCTAAAAAAGACCCCAGCGTACGGTGGGTCGCTTGCCGTTACCACAAATAAAATTCTGGCTTTTGGTGCTTCTACGGGGGGAACGGAAGCCCTCAAACAAGTCCTAATGCAAATGCCTCCCAATGCGCCTGGCATTGTGGTCGTACAACACATGCCAGCCAAATTTACCGCCTCCTTTGCCGAGAGATTGGGTGAATTGTGCAAAATAGAAGTTAAGGAGGCGAGGGATGGCGACAAGGTAATAAACGGTCTGGCCCTCATCGCCCCTGGTAATTACCATATGCTTCTGAGAAGAAGCGGTGCTCAATATTACGTGCGGGTAAAAAGCGGGCCCATGGTACACCATCAAAGGCCTTCGGTAGACGTGCTTTTCAAGTCAGTGGCCCAGTATGCAGGTGCTAATGCCGTGGGTGTCATCATGACAGGTATGGGAGCGGACGGTGCACAAGGTTTACTTGAGATGAAAAATGCGGGCGGGGGGACCATAGCTCAGGACGAAAAGAGCTGCGTAGTATTTGGGATGCCAAAAGAAGCCATTAAAATAGGCGCTGCGGACAAGGTAGCTCCACTTGAGAAGATACCTGAACTTGCCTTACAGCTGGTCCAGTAATGGGAATAATGTGAGATACATAAAAGAGGCTTAATTTTCCTATCTCCGGGAAGAAATTGCTCACCCATTGTTTATTTTCTCAATCAGCATTGGCCCTCTATTGCGGGGCCAGGATAGTTTTGTTCAAAATATAGTCATTTCAATGGGTTATGAGAAATAAATTCCCGCTTTACCTAAGTGGATGATATCTCTAGAGATGGCAATGTTTTTGCATACAATCATCAAATGATAGGGGGGGACTCTTAGCGGAAGACCTCCCGGTACTGGAGACCAGGACCAAGTTCAGAAGAAATGAGAGAGGAGGTAAGCTGATGAAAATAACAGGGATCTATGGCCCTCAGGGCGAACAGCCCTCCACTAAACTAAAGACAGGGAATTCAGGAAAGGATGAGTTTAAGAAAGTGATGGAAAAGGTTTTGAATGACAACTCGCCTGGATCGATCAGTTCCCCCACTGTAACCGGACCTAAGACGGCTAGCGAGATAACAGCAGCCCTAGCACCACACGGGCTGGCATCCCCTGTGCTCAGGGCATCCAATCAAATTGAAATGGTATTGGATACGCTGGACTTTTATGCGCATAAGCTTGGGGACCAATCGATAAAACCCAAAGATATAGATACATTGGTAGATGACATGATGACAAAAATCTCTGCCCTTGATGAGTTCAGGTATAAAAACAGCCTGCCCCGGGCCCTTGACGACATAATCTCAGATCTCGTTGCTACCGTAAGCTCAGAGGTGGAGAAGTTCAAGAGGGGTGACTACTCATAGGGAAAGCCAAGGTGTATCTCTGAGTGATCAGTTGAGGAGTCGTGCGACAACGATACGCCGGATGATCTGATAGTTGAGACGGCTACCAGCATTTCAACACTGCACTTTCCCCCCAATTCCATGAATCCCTGCTCCGGTTTACCTTCACTGGTCATCAGTTCGAGAATATCAGAGGACAGGGAATGTTCTCTGGTGGTGAAACAAGCCAATAGTTGATTAGGCTCTCCCCTGGTCATGATATGGAGTGCTTGAATTTGATTTCTCTCTATGTCTTCCACCAATCCTTGGAGGAACCATCTCAAGGCCGGGGACAAGTAACTCGTTCTAGGTTTCACAGTCTTTGCCTTTTCATCCAAATCCAGGCTTACCTGCACGCGGTGTTTGAAATACAAGTTCGCGCTCAAGAATTCCAGTTCCTCTTGTAGGAGATGGTTAAGGTTAATAAAAGCGGGTGGTGGACTGGAAAAGAGTTCGGCTCTGTCGGCTGTCTGGCGAATAAGGCGGTTCAGTTTCTCAAATTCCTCTTCCATCCTCTTCAGCCTAGTGGAAAAGTTGCTAGCAAAGTCAGGTTCGAGATCGGGATTCTTGGAGAAAAGAAAGGACAGCACATCCATCTCCATCCCAAGTGTGTGTAAAGGACCATTTAAGTTATGAACAAGTCCATTGATAAGCTTTCCTATGGAAGCCGCACTGAACAGCTCTAACGCCTGATCAAGTTCTAGTTCGACCTTGTTCATCCTTTGCCTCCCTCAGGGCTTTTTCCTTCCTGATAATCTTTCGTTGTTTCTTGAATACTGACTCAATGATTGCGTCCCTCGCACTTTCGTCTATCTCAAGAATCTTGGCCGCAATGACATACTTGGCAGATTTGTCGTCCTTCACACACCTGATAATCTCGGCTATTAATTCTATGCGAAATTGGACAGTGCTGGGAATGATGAGGTCCACCTTTGCAAGGGAACCCTCTACTACAGGCTCATTACTCAAAAACTTAAAGCCCGATCCACTTAATTCAACAACTTCCTTAAAAGCATTGATCCGATTTTCAGCTGGTAGAGTCAGTTCTTCTATTATGAAGTCAAGCTTGTTGTTAAAATTCTTAAAGCACTGATATAATATGCTCGTTTGGGGGTTAGTCGGCATTGTACTTATGAATTCTTCCAAAGGATCAGGTTGGTCACCTCCGCGGAAAAGAGTAATCCCAAGCCCCTGCCTGGCAAGGTTAAAATCTTCCCCTTCCAAAAAGTGAAATTTAGCGGGGAAAGACACCTTGGCCCTTACAAATTCACGCCTGTTGTTTGGTTCCATCGTCTTCCCTCGGGTCCAGGATTTTCAGCTAACCAGTCGAGGTAGCCGAAAAATGAAAAAGTCATAAAACGAAAGATGCAATAATAGTACCAAAAGAACTCGGGGTCCACTGAAGCAAGGACTCCAACCACATGTGTACTTAAATCATGTATTGGCAAAAATCAACGTAGTTTGGACGTAGGGGGATTTTGTCGTCAAAATTTCAACACCCGCAGGGCAGCTTCCACGATTTCGGGGTCGAACTGTGTACCAGCATTCTTTTTCAACTCTCGAAGGCATTGGGAAAAGGGCAATCTATTACGGTAAGCTCTGTCAGAATTCATGGCATCAAAGGCATCGGCTACTGAAAGTATTCGCGCCAATTTTGGTATCTCTTCTCCCTTGAGCCCATCTGGATATCCTGTTCCGTCCCAACGTTCGTGATGGTTTCTTATAATGGCGAGTTCATCCTGGTCTAGGCCAAGGTGAGAAACTATGTTCACGCCTATTATGGGATGGGTCTTGATGACTTGGAACTCTTCCGGAGTCAGCCCGCCCGGCTTCTTGAGGATATGGTCGTCTATTCCGATCTTGCCTATGTCGTGGAGTGGACCGGCTGACTCAAGTTTCCTGATCTCATCGGGTTTGCACCTTAGCTCATAAGCTATCTCAACAGACAGGTGGGTAACTCTTTCAGAATGCTGTTGAGTATATCGGTCCCTAGCTTCTATTGCGCTTACAAGCGAGGCCAAGGTGGCAAACATGTTTTCCTTAAGGTTGTGATACAGAGCCATATTTTCCACGTTAAGCGCAGCCTTTTCAGCCAGGAAATTAAGTACAAATTCATCGTCACGGTCAAACTCACTGCCTTGTTTTTTGTTGGCCACCAGTAACACACCAAACAGTTCACCTCTAATCTGAAAAGGAACAGAAATAATGTTTGGAAGCCTGCACGTGCGGTTAGAAAATATGGGCCTGCCATTGCACGAAGTCAGATAAGTCTCGATGAAATTTCTGTCTATATAAGAGGACTTCCGATCCGCACGATAAACAGGAACTTCTGTTCCGGCCCGCAGATTGCTGACCCCGTGGTAGGTGAACGCGAATAGGGAGCCTTTGGATGGATCGTGGATCAAGAAGCAAGCCTTTTCAGCATTGCAGGCCTCGCAAGCCTTTGTTACAAGGAATCGGTAGAGATCCTCGGAGAGATTCAATTGCGAAAGAGTGTCGATTATTTCATAAAGAAGGGTTTTCTCCTTTATCTTCTTTTGTAATTCGTCATTGAGCTTTTCAACTTGTTTTTTCTGCTCCAATTCCTGGTTCAAGGCCCAATTTTTTTCCATGAGCGCATGAAGTCGGTGAATTCTCTCCATGGAGACTTTGACGTCTTGAAGTCTGAAAGGCTTAATGAGGAAATCAGAGGCACCGTACCGCATTGCCTCTATTACTTTCTCCATGGAGGGATATCCAGTCATTACGATCACAGCCGTGGGTAAACCCGAATTGCTCAGATAGGTCAGCACCTCCATTCCATCCATTTCGGGCATCATAAGGTCCATGAACACGTAGTCGTATGCCACCGAGCTAAGGGCCTCTACCGCCCTCTTACCATTCTCAGCAGTGTCCACGTGTTTGACACCGAGGTGATAGAGGTATGAGCTAAGGGTTTCCCTGATCAGGGCCTCGTCGTCTACAACCAGCACGCTGAGCGCACCCAGTTCATTGGCCGGCGCTGGGGCTATCTTAGGTTTTGGAACAGCCTGGCTTTGCAAATTTCAAATTCCCTCGCAGTGATTAAACCTTTATCGCGCAATAATGATATGCGTTCGAGATCACTCACAAATGATTCAGAAGAAGCGCTCTTTCCGCCACCCAGCAAGTGCGGGGTAAGGTCATCAGATATAAGCGTCCTTGCGCTTTTCCCCACCAAAGGATTTGCAGGGATGGAATCGGGGCTACTACTGGTCCCAAGAATCTGTTTTACCAATCTGAGTTCTTCATACGCCCTCTTAAGCAAGCTAAGCAGCTTTCTGTTTTCCTTAATCAGGCTTATCTTGTCCATTGCGTTATTCACGGCAATTTTTATCTGCTCAAGCTTAAAGGGCTTTGTTATGTAATCATATGCCCCCTCTCTGATTGCATTGATGGCCGTTTCCAAGGAAGCGAAACCTGTAATGAGAATAACCAAGGTCTCCGGTCTTATTTTTTTTGCTTCACGAAGGATTTCTATGCCGCTTGCACCGGGTAACATTATGTCAGTAATTATTAAGTCGTATGCTTTGGTGCGACATCTCTCAATGGCTTCCAATCCATCCGAGCAAGTATCAACAGAATAATCCTCTTCACTGAAGACATCCGCTAGTATGGACAAAAGATCTTTGTCGTCGTCCACAATAAAGAGTTTACGTGCCATCTTCACCTGTACGCAATCCTGCACCTGGGGGGTGTCCTGAAACACCTTAAGCGCTCTTCTCAAAAAATACTCCCACCATCTCTTCCATTCTCGCAGCCAGCTTCAGTAACTCCTCGGGAGGAATTTGCCTGATCACTTTTCCGCTGCTCTTAGAAATAACCTCTATGACTATGTTTTCGGTCTGATCATCAACTCTGATGCGAAGATCCCTTTGGATTGACTCAATGTAATCTGACATGGCACTGGCAATACGCTGGAGTTTATCCTGAACGGTCTGCCTGATATTGTCAGAACTCTTTTGGAGAGTTTCAACCATCCCAGATTTCTGGGAAGATCTCTGGTTGCCTTTCACATTCCCGGGAAACCCTGTTCCCATAGCGGCTGTTCTATCATCCCCATTAATCTTCTGAATAGCGGTTAATTCTGATATTCCCATGGCTCACCTCCACCCTTTTCCGGCTGGGCTTTGCTTTGGATAAAATCCGTCATGCTGCAACGCCTGCATGTAATTTAATGCTAGCCGTTGCTTCAGTATCAAGCTTGCCCTCAGCTTCCTTGCCTTTTTGCTCCATTCCATTCTTAGGAATATTCACCCAGGCGTTTTTTAGTTCTTCGAGTATGGTTACCGCATTATCGAAGTCTTGCAACTTGCGATTTATATCTGCTTCCAGGAGTGTTTTAATCAAGAAGTTATAAATGGACTCGAGGTTCCGGGCTATTTCTCCGCCTCTCTCAAAGTCAAGACTCAGTTTCAGTTCAGCGATTATATCTAATGCCCTTTGAAGGGACTTTCCCTTTTCTATGTATTCTTTGCGCTCATAATGCTCTTTGGCCTGCTTGAGAAACCGTATTGCATGTTCATAGCACATCACAATGAGGTCCACCCCGCTCGAGGTTTCGATGTTTGTCTTTTGGTACTGCAAGAGCTGCTTGCCATAAGTCATTTTGAGACACTCCTCCTTTGTTTTAAAATTCGGTCAAGATCCCTTTTCGGTCCCCACCACCCATTCAACAACCGCCGTACCTGGCCAAGGGAACGCTAGCTCCTCAGTTATACCCATCCAACGGATATGGCCTGAATTTGGCCAGTTAGCCACTGGCTTTGACTTTGAACCGCCGCCAGAGCCTTTTCCATGGCTATGAACTGCCTAACCATTAACTCCATTTTCTTGTCCAATCGGGCCTCCATTTGCTGGATCCTGTCTTCTAGCCCCTTGATGGTGCTTTGAAGTGAATCTTCTTTGTAAGATAAGTAGCCTTCGTAGGGGTCAGTGATCCCGAAAAGTATTCGGTCGAAACTCTCGGCTACACCAAGGGTTAGCTTTATGGTTCCAATCTCTCCGGTTTGCGTTCCATCGTAACGTATGCTGAGGCCCGCCACATTGGGTTGGTCATCATCGCCAGTTAGTACCTGTCCCTTGCCTGTTGCAGACTCGCCATTGATCGTTCCAGCCACATCCTGCCCATTATTTACTGTTTGATCCCCGCTGGTCCAAAGCAGATTCGCTGATTCTGAGATAGTAAAGCTATGATTACTGCCATAGGCATTGTGACTTAACACAAGGTGGTTGCTGTCATCTCTTGATGCTGTGATATCTATGGCATAACGCCCTTCTTGCCCTCCTGTGTTGGTGGCCAATACTGACCCAAAATCAAGATTTCTGTCAGTAGGCTCTTCGATTGTGAGGCTCAGCTGGCTGTCACCAGGCCTTTTGTCAGTTACTACTATTCTGCCTGAACTATCCAAAGAAACACTGACTTCTCCTCCAAAAGCACTTTCGATGGCACTGATCAAACCCTGAACTGTATCTGAGCTGACGTCAGAAATAGTATAGGATCCACTGACTGCCGAGCCGTTCCTTTTGGTGCCGGAAAAAGTGATAACGTCCCCATCTTGCAGCCCAGCAGACTGGCCCGAACTATCATAAACGCTGTCCCAGGTAGTATCTAATGTTATGGCCTGATTTTGAGAAGAATCCGAGTACAGACTTTCAGATCCTACAAGTATTTCTGTGTATATGGTATCAAGTTCAGTATTTATTGCGTTGACAATGTCAGTTATGGTCATGTCACTTGTCAGTTCTATGGTAGCACTCTTGTCCCCTTCGGTGATTGTTATGGTTTCATCGGACCCTATGGTGGTGTCTACTTGAGTATCACTGGTAGAAGAGCTTTTCGTAGCAATCTGCGTTATGTTTACTGAATATTCGCCCGCCTTTGTTTGACGAGTGTGAGTGAGATATTCAATAGTACCGTTACTGCTTATACCGCTGGCGGTAAACAGGTACCTAACATCGTTAAAATTGGTTTGGAGGTAACCACGCAACTTGTCATCGTCGATGCTCAATTGACCTTCTTTGTCCACACTGATACCAACCAGGCCCAGCGTTGAAAAGTTTTCTGCTACTCCCCATACCGCTTGGACAATGGCTCCACTTAGCTGGGATTGAATGGAAAACAAAGTGCCATCTCCAAATAAGATCCCGCCTGGCTCCTGCTTCTCTTCATCATAGGATTGTTGATCATGGATGTACTGGGCAACCTCATTGTAAGCATCAACGAATGCCTGAATCTTGTTGATTAGTCCGTCTACATCACGGTCAATATTCAAGGTAACTGTTGTATTGCTATCAGCATTCAAAAGGTTCAAAGTCACCCCAGGGATAACATCCGTAATGGAATTGCTCGAGTTGGTAATTGTGACACCGTCGATTACCACGGATGCGTCTTGTCCGGCTACAAGCTCCCTTTTCCTGACAGTAGAAAGGGTATTGAAGGACCCGAAATCAAGGGAAGAGTAATTATCTTGAATGTGGGATGTCAGTGAAACCGATAGTGAGCTAGCGCCGCTTTGCATGTCAGCTATTTGTATTTGGCCCTGCGAGGTTAAGTATACAGCTACCTCTCCACCATTTGCTTCGAATGCGGTTTCTATTGCGTCTAGGAGGTCTTGAACGGTTGACCCGCTGGTTATGGTAAAGTCAGTGTTTACGCTATTTCCATTGTGGTCTGTCCCGGATATGGTTATATAGTCGCCCGTAGTATAGAGGTTATAGCCATCAATCGCGGATAAAAGGGTGTCAGCTGCTATGGTTTCTCCGTCACTTGTCATGGAGTTCGTTGATGTGGTTCCCTGGATATCTGAAACCCCGCCCTGCAGAATGCCCAGGGTTTCTAGGATATTTGAGGAGTCATTGAAACCCTGGCTTCCGTCGATTTGCAGTATGTATCTTGTATTATCTCCATCGTCTGCAGTGACCACTGAGGCGCTGACTCCGGCAATGGAAGCGTTATTGATCTTTGTCTTAATATCCTCCAATGAGTCTGTAGACAGATCGATCGTGACATCTTGGTATACGCCGTCTCCATCAAGAATCTGGATTGTGCCGGTTTGGGTGGACGAAAGCCCTAGCAAGCTCTTTATGTCCTGGGTAGAGCTCGAGAAGGAATCGGATTGCACACCGTTTGTGATGGGATTCTTGATGTTTTCACTAGTATCTTTCCAGCCGAATGCTTGGATTATGTCCTCTGAAGATGCGTTTTGAAGGCCTATGCCCTCTGCTCCGGTTTCGTCACTGGTGAGTATCAACCTAAAATCATTGGTGCCGTAAGCGAGTATACTGGCAGTCACACCAGTAGGATGGGTCCCTGCATTGGCAGCATTAATTTTATCCCTGACACTTGTCAGGGTATCGGTAGCGGCAACATGGATGGCGACTCCGTTAATAAGGATGTCTCCCTCGTAGGAGGCCCCCAAGGCATTGTCGAGAGAAGCAAAGGAAGAGGAAGACAGTTTCTGCGCAGTAGCTATTGAGGAAATTTGTATGGTATAAGTGCCCGGCGAAGCGGTTGAACTAGCTGTCGCGCTCAAAAGGCTTGAAGCACTTGTATCGCCAGTGGACTGCATGCTAGTGGTGTAAAGGTTGAAATCTTCTGGGTCTTTAAGGCTCTCGCTTGCTGATTTGAGGGACAGGAGTTTGCTGTTGAAGGATTGCCATTCAGAAAGCTTTTTTTCGTAGTCTGATTTTTGATTTTCCACCAAATCGACAGGTCTGTGCTCGATTTTCATAAGGTCATCTATTATGCTTCGCCAGTCAAGCCCACTGGCTAGCCCACTGACTGACTGTGTGCTCATTACCATGATGTGTACTCCTAATAGGTTATAGTCTTGACCGTGCCTAAACTTCCTATCGGAAAAGCTTTGGGGTGACTTGAGGGGTTTAGTATTGGGTACTTTGGGACTTAGTTGTGTTTTTTCAATAACTTTCTAGCCAATAAGTGCTTAACTTAACATATATTGCATCCAGTTATACGAATTGAAACATAATAGGAAAAGAAAGGGGTCTTTGGTAGGAACGGGACTATCAAGCTTTCCAGCCGTGGATTCCTATTAGGTCCACAAAACGACATCCCCCTAGGTTTTTTTGAATTAGTTCTCCGTTTCTTTTTACCACTTTTATTAGCTCTTGGCTGAACTTGCCCCCTACGGGTATTACTAACCTCCCACCATCTGCAAGCTGATCAACAAGGGGCTGGGGAATTCTTGGGGCCCCGGCTGTCACTATGATCGCGTCGAAAGGCGCGTGCTCTTCCCACCCCAGGGTTCCGTCAAACGCCTTGAAAAGAATATTGGTGTACCCCAGATCCCATAGCCTTTTTCTGGCTTGTTCCAGTAAGGGCCGAATCCTCTCTATTGTGTATACCTTTTCAGAAAGTTCAGCTAGTATAGCGGTTTGATAGCCACTTCCTGTTCCAATTTCGAGGGTGTGTTCGTTTCCTTTGAGGTCTAAGGCTTGGGTCATCAAGGCGACGATGTACGGCTGGGAAATGGTTTGCTTGTGGCCTATTGGCAGGGGATGATCATTGTATGCCTCACCCCGAAGGGCCTCTTCTACGAACAGGTGCCGCGGAACCTTCATCATAGCCTCCAGTACCCGCTTGTCTGTTATGCCCCGGGGAATAAGCTGGGTTTTGACCATTCTCTCTCGTGCTAGTCTGTAATCGTGTGACATGGCTGACAAAAATACCTATGGGCACGGGCAAATGACTGCCTAATGCCTTTTAGACATATGGTGATAAGTAACTAAAGGGGGTTCGTGACGCCCAAAGAATCTCAAAACTGCTTAAAATCATCCTAACATAGTCATGCAAGTGTTGCAAATTAATCATACAATTGGGTTTCTTGACATGGATTTTTCCCGGTGCTACCTTGGCCCAGTCTGATACCATCTTTTATGAGAGGTTTGAACAATGACTTTCCAAGAACTTATCATGAGTCTAGAAAAATATTGGGCCGATAGAGGGTGTATAATCCAACAGCCTTACGATATAGAGGTCGGAGCTGGTACTATGAACCCCGCTACATTACTCAGGGTGCTTGGGCCTGAGCCGTGGGCAGTAGCATATGTAGAGCCGTCCAGGCGGCCAGCAGACGGCAGGTACGGAGAGAACCCGAACCGCCTAGGCCACTATTACCAGTATCAGGTTATTATCAAGCCATCTCCCTTGGAAATCCAGGAAATCTATCTTGGAAGTTTGAAGGCCCTTGGCATTGAACCTTTGGACCATGACATAAGATTTGTAGAAGATGACTGGGACTCCCCGAATGTGGGAGCCTCCGGCCTGGGCTGGGAAGTTTGGCTGGATGGAATGGAAATCACCCAGTTCACATATTTCCAGCAGGCAGGGAGCATTCGTCTTGACCCCATCTCAGTCGAAATAACCTATGGCCTGGAGAGGATCGCCATGTATCTTCAGGAGAAGGAAAATGTATTCGACCTAAAGTGGAATGATGATATTACTTACGGAGACGTCCACAAAATGGGAGAATGGGAGCTATCGGTTTATCATTTTGAGGAAGCGGACATAGAAATGCTCATGAAGACCTTTGAGATGTATGAAAAGGAGTCAATACGCCTAAGCCAAAAGGGACTGGTGCTACCGGCCTATGACTACTGCCTTAAGTGTTCTCATATATTTAATATATTGGACGCAAGGGGTGCTATTAGCGTTACCCAAAGGACCCAGTACATAGATCGCTTGCGTAATTTGGCGCGGCAGGCAGCGAAGAATTATATTGCCCAAAGGGAGGAAATGGGGTTTCCGTTATTGAAGTCAGGAGCAAAGCTAAAGGTGTGAAGCCTGGAAACCAAGAAATGGAGTGAATCAAAATTCTTTAGTCGGGGAAGGATAATGGCTGAGTTGCTTTTTGAGATAGGAACTGAAGAAATACCTTCAGGCTATTTAACTGATGCACTGGAGGAGTTTAAGAAATTGGCCTTTGAAAAGCTGAAAGGGCTTCGTATACCAGTTGATGGTGGTCTGAGGACCTATGGTACGCCTCGACGCTTAGTACTGATGGGGGAAGGAGTCTATGAGAAGCAAGAAGATATAGAGGAGGAGGTAACCGGTCCCCCAAAGAACGTGGCATTTTCGCCAGATGGAGAGCCCACAAAAGCAGCAATAGGGTTTGCCAAGAGACAGGGCGTTGCCTTGGAAGACCTGCAAGTCAAGTCTACGCCAAAAGGTGATTATGTTTGCGTCAGACGAAAGATTGAAGGAAGGCCTACTGTTGAGGTATTGGCACAGGCCCTCCCTGAGCTTATCGCTCAGATACCATGGCCAAAGTCCATGCGCTGGGGAAATATCGGTTTTCCTTTTGTACGGCCAATTCATTGGATACTGGCGTTACTGGACGGCCAAGTAATTTCATTTGAGGTTGCAGGGATACGCAGTGGGAACAAGACCAGGGGTCACCGTTTCATGTCTCCTGGGGAGATAGAGGTAAGTGGCATTAATGACTACTTGGAAAAAATGAAAGATGCATGGGTCGTGGTTGACCCCGTGGAGAGGAGGTCTGAGGTGCTGAGGGTTGCGGAGATTGCAGCCCGCGAGGCTGGTGGATTACCTGTGCCGGATGAAGAGCTGGCTTGCATCGTCGCAAACTTGGTGGAATACCCTTCGGCAGTTTGCGGCAGCTTTGAGGAAAGATTCCTTGCCTTACCGGAGGTAGTTCTTATTACAGCAATGAGGGAGCATCAGCGATACTTTGCTGTACGGGATTCTGAAGGAAAGCTGATACCCAATTTCGTGACCATCAATAATACCATTGCCAGAGATCCTGCGGTAGTTCGGAAAGGAAATGAGAGGGTTTTGAGGGCAAGGCTGGCTGACGCGGATTTTTTCTTCAAGGAAGACAGAAAAAGGCCCCTTATAGATCGGCTAGAGGATTTAAAAGAAGTGATCTACCAAGCTGACCTGGGGACCTCATATGCAAAGGTGCAAAGATTTACTGCCCTCGCTGAATGGCTGGCTAGCGAAAGTTGCCCGGAAAAAGTGGAGAATATAGTGCTTGCGAGCAAGTTGTGCAAATGTGACCTTGTGACCCACATGGTTGATGAGTTTCCCTCACTTCAGGGTAAAATAGGAGAGGTATATGCGCGATTAGACGGCCATCCCGAGGAAGTATGCGTTGCAATACGAGAGCATTACATGCCTTTGCGGGCGGGAGGAGAATTACCCAAGACACTGGCTGGCTCGATTGTGGGCTTGGCTGATCGAATGGATACTATTGTGGGGTGTTTCGCAGTGGGATTGGAACCAACAGGAACTGCTGATCCCTTTGCCTTGCGCAGGCACGCCCTTGCCATTTTGCGGATATTAGAGAGCATCTCAGTCCCGGTAAGGTTGGGAGATTTTGTCTCGAGATCTGCAGAGCTTCTCGCTAGAGACATCGCGTTTGAGAGAAACACATTAATGGGGAGAGTGTTAGGATTTTTCAGAGAGCGGTACAAACAAATGATGCTTCGCAGGGGTTACGGCTCTGCAGAGGTGGAGGCGGTGATTTCTGCTGAATTTGACCGTATCGAGTGCTTGAAAACCCGTGTGGAGGCAGTTAAGCAATTTTCCGAGTCTTCGCCTGAGTTCGAGCCGTTGGCGCTAACTTTCAAGCGGGTTAAGAACATACTTAAAAAGGCGGACAAGGAGTATGCAGTGGATCCCGGGCTCTTCAGGGAGAAGTGTGAGAAAGACCTTTGGGCTTTTTATGGCAAGTTTAAACCCGAAGTGGAAGAGGCAGTGAACCAAGGTGATTATGAGAAGGCTTTTGAGACCTTGAGCAAGTTTAGGAATCCTGTGGACAGCCTGTTTGAGGACGTGGAAATCCTTACAAAGGAAAACGATCGCCTAAGAGAAAACCGCCTTGGCCTCTTACAGGCCATTGAGAAGCTTTTCTTGTTGGTCGCTGACTTTTCTAAATTTTCAATTTAGGGCGTCAACCCAATAGGGCCAGGATTTCCTGGCTGCCTTATGTCTTGCTTGCGATGGTTTGTTTGATAAGGAGGATGTAAAGCTCTCCTTCGTGTCTCATGTGGCCGGCCGCCACTTCTGCATAATGTCCACTACCCCAAAAGAGGTCTGCGCGCCCCGGTCCCTTTATGGCCCCGCCAGTATCTTGGTTTAAGACAAAGCGAGAGAAGGGCACCCACTTCATACCTTGGCCCGTACCATCAAGCACTGGCTTTTGGCAGTTGATAAATCCCAATGCACCTCTGGGGAAAAGTCTGGAATCAAGGGCAATGGATCGTCCAGGAGTTAATGGCACGCCGATGTTGCCCAGGGGGCCTTCTTCAAGAATTCTGAAAAACACATAAGAGGGATTCTTGCTGAATATTTCCTCAATCAGGTCAGGGTGCGTATGTAAGAAATCCCTGATCTTCTGCATGGACATTTGGGCCTGATCGATATACCCCTTGTCTATCATATAACGACCAATACTCCTGTAAGGATGCCCATTGGATGCAGCGTAGCCCACCTGTATGGTATTTCCATCGGGAAGCAAAAGCCTACCTGATCCCTGAATTTGCAAGAACAACACGTCCACAGGGTCCTTCAGCCAGGCGATCTCCAGGTTCTTCCCCGAAAGTACGCCTCGAAGATCAATATCGTCTCTAGAGTAGTAGGGAACCACCGTGCGGCCATGCAGTCGGCCGACTAGCCGCAGACTCCTGTATCCTCTCCCGAACTGTGACAGGTCTATTTGAACTAGATCGGTGGGAGTTTGATATATGGGGTAGCGAAAAACATCATTTTTGACAAGGCTGGCCTCATACGTCGGTTCAAAGTATCCAGTAAAAAGGACCTTGCCGCTACCATGCAGTCCTGTTGCCTTTAGCACAATGAATTGGTTCTTAATTGCTTTTTGAAGGGCCCTAGGCGTTGAGATGGATGACAAGATTTCCAGGAGTCTTTCCTGGGTGGCTATAACGCGGCGGCAAGGGACCTTGAGCGTGCCGTAAGAAAAGGAATAGGTTGGGCTGAGCCTTCGTAAGTAAATCATATTTCTCTTAATGGCAAGTTTGAGAGAACTAAAGTCCAAGTCGTCAGCAAAGTCGGGGTAAAAGAACCGAACTTGTTTCAGGGCCTGTTCAGGGCCGGTCACCTTTTTTTGTTGAAATGGGTGGCACCCAAAAAGGGAAACCAGTGGGAGTGATAAACAAACCCAGGTTATCAGGGAGAAGTTTCTCAATCGAGTCCTGTAACAAATGTTCACTACCTGAGTTACCCCCTTTATTGATTACTTAGTTGTGTACGAGAGGTTGGAAAGTCGGGTCTTGACCGCCCATGAAATAAAATATCTACTTATCACACCTAGCAGACGTGGTAAACAAGGTGTTATTGTTTTTCGTGAGGTGATATGAAAAATAGTTCTGAGCGAGGATAAAAAATATACGGTTATGGCATACTTGGCACAGTTTGAGACACCAGATGTGTCTTTTTTACCACACTAGGGTAACATGGTATTGAATAGAGCATTCGATGACATAGGAGTTAGGTAATTTTACCTTTAAATTACAACAAGATATATTATTTTATTAATGTATCGTTTTAGATTAGCTTTCCTGGCACATATTTTGCTGGGAGAAAAGAAGCAAATTTTCGTATTAAGGGGTGCCCCGTGGATTACAGACAAAGGACATTGAGTTCGGAAGTAGGCTGCACTGGAATCGGGCTTCATTCTGGAGAAAGGGTTCACATAACGCTTAAACCTGCTCCTGTGGATACAGGGATTAAGTTCGTGCGCAAAGACTTGCCCGGCTCCCCTGTGATAGAGGCCAAGTTTGAAAATGTTATAGATACGACCCTTGCCACCACAATCGGGCGGAATGGTTGCCGGGTTTCCACCATTGAACACCTGATGGCGGCTTTGTTTGGTTTGGGGATAGATAACGCTGTGGTGGAGCTGGATGGACCGGAAGTTCCGATTATGGATGGAAGCGCTGCTCCATTCGTCTTCTTGATAAAGAGTGCTGGCATCCGTGACCAAGAAAAACCGAAGAACTTCATTATTGTTAGGAAACCATTCAATGTAAAGAATGGAAATAGATCTGTGGAAATCCTTCCATCCAAAGAGCTAAAGATTACTTATGAGATCAGCTTTGACCACCCCTTACTAAAAAGCCAGGCTTATGAACTAACTTTTTCCAGCAGAAACTTTACCAAGGAGATCAGCAAGGCACGTACCTTTGGGTTTTTGAAGGATGTGGAGACGTTAAAGCAAAATGGCCTTGCAAGAGGGGGCTCTCTTGATAATGCAATAGTGGTGGACGAGTTTAGAGTGTTGAACGAAGATGGGCTCAGGTACGATGATGAATTCGTGAGGCACAAGATTTTAGACTTCCTCGGCGACCTGTCCATAGTGGGTGCTCCCATAATAGGCCATTTCAAGGTGAAGAAGTCAGGGCACTTTTTAAATCAATACATGCTAAAGAAATTGATGGAATCCAAAAAGCACTGGAAGCTTGTAAACCTCGGCGCCGAGGTTAAGCCCACTGATCAATCCGTAAAAATGCCGTCTTTCGCATTGCCTGATTCAGCCTTCGCATAGCTAAATTTCACCAATAATTTAAGCCATCTTTCAATTTTCATGAAAGATGGCTTTTGTTTTTACTTTATGCGGTGAACCCTTTGTTCCCGCTTGCATTCCCACCTCTGCTAATCTAATATCTAAAAAGTATATTTATTTTGCAAGATTAGCCTGGATGTGGCACAGATAAGTATAGATGTTATGGGACCCAGGTGCAGATATAAGGCTTTGATGATGCTTCTATTGCTGTTATGTGGAGGTATGCTCTTTGCATCATGGAGTTTTGCCAAGGAAAAAGACGCTGTTATTTCTGACATCGTTCTTACTAATACTCGCGACGATTTGCTCTTGTATTTTTCTGTGAAAAACTGCTTTACACCGGATATCACCAAAGCCATTGAGAACGGAATACCCACCACTTTCACATTTGCGGTCGGGCTCTATGAAATCAGGGATTTTTGGCTCGACAGAACAATAGCGAAGTTCCGCTTTCAACACGAAATAGTATATGACAATCTGAAGAGGCTATATACTCTAAAACTTTCTGAACGTGACAACGGAGTTATCCGGGTGAAGGATTTCAGGACTGCGAAAAAGCTCATGTCCGAAGTCGTGGCCTTGAAGCTGACTAGCCTAAAGAATTTGAAGAAAGGGTCTCATTATCAAGTGAGAATGATGGCTGAGCTCGATAAAATAAGGTTACCATATCATTTGAATTCAGTTTTATTTTTTCTATCCCTTTGGGACTTTGAGACGGATTGGTATACACTGGACTTTAAGTTCTAAAGAAGGGAATGTGGGTTTAACTGTTAATCGCAAGCGCTCCCATGAAAAACTACGAGCAAGCGCGAAAAAGGGATTTGAGGCGTAGAAGAAGGGAAAGGTATATCATTGCCTTTCTTCTTGTCGTGATATCCTCATTCACCTACCTTGGCTCGCGAGTCTTCGACCTTGGTTTAAACCTGCCCATATCAAACAGTATCCTAATATTTGCCCTGATCAATTTAAACGTAATATTGCTTCTGCTCCTATTGTTCCTCACTGTGCGTAACCTCGTCAAACTGCTCTTCGAGCGGCGAAAGAATATTATGGGGGCAAAGCTACGCACGAAATTGGTCTTGGCATTTGTGAGCCTTTCCTTGCTTCCTACTATCATCCTATTTTTCGTGTCAGCACAATTCATCTCTTCTTCCATAGAATACTGGTTCAATTTGCAGATTGAGCAGTCCCTTAGGAAGTCTCTAGAGGTGGGTCAGGACTATTATGACCAGCTGGGAGAGGAGATTTTGGCTTTTGGGAATAATATCAGCAGGGTTATTACGTATGAGGGTTATCTTCTCGTTTCCAAGAAAGAAGAGCTGGCTAGGTACGTCAATGAAAAAAGAAAGGAATACCGACTGGCCTCTTTGCGCGTTTACTCTAAGAAACTTGTAGAAAGATCCTCGTCTGTAGACCATAAGATAGACCTGGGAGTATTCTCTCCGCCTGGTGCTGATGTCCTAAGGGAGACCTTTGAGAAAGGTACGGACCGAAAATATATCCTCTCTTCCCCGCATGGCGATCTCGTGGTTGGAATCGTCCCGATATTTTCCAGGACTGAATCAAAGGCAGTGGTAGGCCTTATCACACTGAGCAGGTTTGTTCCGGGGAATCTCGTAAACCGATTGAAAGCCATTTCTAAGGGATTACAGGAATACAAACAGCTAAAGATGCTGAAGCGACCCATCAAAGCAAGCCACTTTATCACACTTTCCATTGTAACCCTGCTTATCATATTTTCGTCGGTCTGGTTCGGGTTTTATCTGTCCCAAGAAATTACCGTTCCCATAAGGGAGCTGGCCGAAGGAACAAACAGGATCGCCTCTGGGGACTATGATTTTTTCATTGATTTGGAGGCAAAGGATGAAATCGGGGTCCTTGTCAACTCATTTAATAAGATGACTGCTGACCTGCGTCAGAGTAAGAAAGAGCTGGAAGCGACAAATCAGGAACTCCGCCGCACTAATTTAGAGCTGGAGCAGCGAAGGGCATATATGGAAATTGTCCTGGCGAATGTGGCCGCTGGCGTAGTTTCCGCTGACAGGGATGGGAAAATACTCACAATAAATAAGTCAGCAGAGAAGATGCTGGGCGTCAATGCAAAGGATCTGATTGGGAGGCACTATAGAGACGTATTATCAGAAGAGTACATTGAGGTTATAGACGGATTTTTCTCAGACAGAGGCCTTTTTAGAAAAGGCTTCCTTAAGAAAGAGATTAGAATTGCAACTAGTGATCGATCTTTAATCCTTTTGCTATCCTTAAACGTGTTGAGGGACGAGCAGGGAAAATACCTTGGATTGGTGGCGGTATTTGAGGACGTAAGCGAAATTGAGAAGGCCCAGAGAATGGCAGCATGGAGAGAGGTAGCTAGGCGCATTGCGCATGAGGTGAAGAACCCACTGACACCGATACAACTTTCGGCCCAAAGGTTAAGGAAGCGGTATGGTGAAAGGCTTGCAAAAGATGATGGACAAGTATTTGAGGAATGTACAAACATGATCATAAGGCAAGTGGAGGAATTAAAGCGGCTTGTGGATGAGTTTTCCAATTTTGCAAGGATGCCCGCCGCTAATCCCGTTCCATCTGATATAAGGAAGATTGTGAGAGAGGCACTAACCCTTTACAGAGAAGCTCACAAGGAAGTAGAAATCACCTTTCATGATTCTGAAGAGATACCCATTTTCAACTTAGATAGGGAGCAAATGAAAAGGGTGATGATTAATCTCTTGGACAATGCGATTGCTGCTGTTGATGGTAAAGGGAAAATCGAGATAATTCTAAACTATGACAGCCTTCTCCAAATGGTACGTATCGAGGTCGCTGACAATGGAAAAGGCATTCCCCCCGAGCACAAGATGCGCCTTTTTGAACCATATTTTTCTACCAAGAAGCATGGTACCGGGCTGGGACTTGCGATAGTGAATACAATTATTACGGACCACAATGGTTTTATCCGTATTCAAGACAACAAGCCCAGGGGTACCCGTGTCATAATTGAGTTGCCTGTGAGAAAATAATGTTTTTTTATCATCTTCTGTGGACATTTATTGGTGGCCCGCTCCTTTTTGGCTGCCGTTTTTTTGGCAACTTAAGGTTAGCGGAAAGAACCGCAATTGCCATCCCAACAACCAGAATTAACCCAGGCGGCATATGGGTTCACGCTTTGTCCGTTGGGGAGGTTAAATCTGCCATCCCCCTAGTGCAAAGGATCAAAGAGGATTATCCAGGGAAGCCCCTGATTTTCAGCTCAACAACCAAACAAGGGCTGGATCTGGCCCGGAAGGAAGTCGGCAGGATAGTTGATACTGTTATTACAATGCCTCTGGATTTTTGGTGGTCTTACCGGCGGGTGGTTCGGCTTGTGCAACCGGAAGCCTTCTTGCTAGTGGAAACAGATGTGTGGCCTGGGATCCTGAGTGACCTGAAAAGTATTGGGGCAAGGGCTTTGGTAATAAATGGAAGGGTGTCTGACCATAGCTACAAACTATACAAGAGGGTCCCGAAGGTGGCGCAGTGGCTTTTCAAAAACTTCAAATTATGCCTGATGCAGACTGAGGAAGACAGGAGGAGGCTGCTAAGCATAGGGTTGCCACCCCAAAAGGTGATTGCAGTGGGCAATGTAAAGTTTGATAGACCAAGTCCTCCCATGGGTGATGAAGAAAGGGAACAATGGAGGAAAATACTGGGGCTTAAGGAAGATGATATTATCCTGGTTGCAGGAAGTACTCATGGTCAAGAATCTTTTTCCATCCTGGAAGTGTTTTTCGAGCTTCAAAGCAGATATCCTTATCTAGTCCTGGTCTTGGCACCACGGAAAATAGAGCAAGGGCCTGAACTACAGGAAGCTGTGAAAAGCCAAGGGAAAACTTGCCACCTTAGAAGCAAGGGAGGTGGGGTTGGGCGGCGGCCTGATGTAGTGATACTAGACAGCATTGGAGAGTTAGAGAGGGTCTATGGCGTGGGTCACATCAGTTTCGTGGGGGGAAGCCTGGTGCCATTTGGAGGGCATAACCTGCTAGAGCCGGCCAATTTTGGCATCCCTGTTTTGTATGGCCCTCACACGCAGAATTTCGCTTGGATGTCTGATACATTGGAACTCTCGGGGGGAGGAATACGGGTAAGGGACTCGGCTGATCTTAAACGGTCCATACAAAGACTTCTCGAGGACGAGGAACTGAGGACTGGGATGGGGAGGGCTGCACTTGCTTTTGTCAAACAGAACCAGGGGGCTTTGGACAGGGCTATGAGCCATATCAGGGCCTGCATAAAAAGGGGGGCCGGTTGCTGATGAGTATCGATTGGGCAAGGGCCCATGCTTATTTTTCCAAGTTCCCCTTTTCACTTTTGCTGGCAGGGTTCTCAGTTGTCTACGGGCTATGTGTGAAGGCCAGGTCTGGCGCCTACCACCACGGTGTTCTTAGGCGGCAACAGCTTCCGGGTTTCGTACTAAGTGTAGGGAATATTACGGTAGGCGGGACGGGTAAGACTCCTGCTGTTATCATGCTTGCCCGTTGGGCTAAGAAGCTGGGCTACTTTCCTTGCGTGCTATCGCGTGGCTACGGAGGGAAGTACAGGGAAGAGGTTTTGGAGGTAAGCAATGGCAGAGAAATTAGATCCACGTGGCAGAAGTGCGGTGATGAACCTTATCTTTTGGCAAACAAGCTCCTGGCACTGGGCATTCCAGTGATCGTTTCTAAAAAAAGGTACTTGGGCGGCCGATACGCGGTTGAAAAATTCGGCTCCGAGCTCTTTATTCTGGATGATGGGTTTCAGCATCTGGGCATCAAGCGGGATTTTGATCTCCTACTTCTGGATTCGCGAACTCCTTTTGGCTCTGGAAGGCTTATTCCATGGGGTACATTGCGGGAACCTCCAAGAGCGGTTAGGCGAGCCGATGCAATCATTCTCACAAGGTGGAAAGAGGGCAGTGAAGGGGATGTCGCCATTAAGCGATATTCCTCAGGAATTCCGATTTTCTCAGCGGAACACCGCGCTGAAAAGATTGTAATGCCGCAGGAGGGTGGAGAGATGAGGCCAAGCGCGTTGACCGGCCAAAGGGTGGCAGCATTTGCCGGAATTGCCAATCCAGATTCTTTTCGTGCAACCCTGGAAGAACTGGGCGCCAAGGTCTGTTTTTTTAAGTCATTTGGAGATCACCACCTGTATACAAGTCAGGATTTAATAGAATTAGAAAAGGCGGGCTATGAACACGGAGCGCGCTACATCCTTACAACCGAGAAGGATTGGGTCAAGCTCCAAGGTATGGGATCAAAGAACAAGATGTTCGGGTACCTTGCAGTCAAATTTGAAATCATAGGGGCACGCAAAAGATTATTTTCATTAATTGAAAGGAAACTGGAGCAATTGACGGGGTAAAGGAGGAAAAACGGGAAGGGACATGAAGCCGGCAGTTTTCCTAGACAGGGACGGGACCATCTGTGAGCAAATGGGATATATAAACCACGCGAGTCGCTTGGTCATATTACCCGGTGTGCCCGAAGCAATTCGTGTGCTTAATGAAAAGGGTTTTTACGTAATAGTTGTATCTAATCAGTCGGGTGTGGCCCGCGGCTATTTCCCCGAGTCGCTTGTTCAGGATATCAACAAGATAATGGTACAGAGTGTCTTAAGACAAGGCGGACGGATCGATGCTGTTTACTATTGCCCCCACCATCCTCATGGCATCGTAAAGAAGTATGCCAAGAGATGTGAGTGTAGAAAGCCGGATATAGGGCTGATAAACCAGGCCTTGAAAAGGTTCCCTATTGACATGGGGGGATCGTGGGTAGTGGGCGATACGTGCTCTGATCTGGAAATGGCAAGAAATGCCGGGCTTAAGGGTGTGCTTGTGAAAACGGGCTATGGATTGGGCGAGCTCCAATACGTTATGCCTGGGAGGCAGGTGAAACCGGATTATGTTGCCCATGATCTGCTCGATGCTGCGCGCTACATTACCTCTAGGTACCCATAGCTAGTCAAATTTGTACCCAAACATATCTATGTCCTTGTGGAAGTGCTGGGCAATCAGTTCAGCTGTCTCGTCCGTGTAGTATTCTTGGTAGGGTTTTCTGTCCTTGGCCTGTCTTTTATGGGGGAGCCTCTTGGGGCTTATCCCGATCCTGTTACATGCTTCAACAAAGTCCTGTTGGAGGTTTTCGTATCTTCCTATGAAGTCCACAATAACTTTGCCATTGAGATCTACAAGGTAATCGGATTGCAGTTCGATGGAGGTATCAATAATGTAGTGGTAAGGCCTATCTGGATCCAATTTCCATTTCAAAAAGTCCTGGAAACTATTTATTCCTTTCAGTAGGTGGGGCCTTTCTCTCATGATGTGGTGATATGAACTGACCTGAAGGTCCCAGGGATTTCTCACAAAGGCAAATTTGAAAAGCTGGTCAAATATCTCACGGGGCAGCATCTCATATGCAGTGATTATCTTGGCGTGCCTAGGAATCTTACAGGCTATCTTGTGACCAGTAAGTGCACTCAACCTGCTGCAAAGGAAGAAGGGAATCCTGTAAGGATCAGTCCATTTGTAATATCGCAACGCGGCCCGAATACTTGTCCCGCCTGTCTTGGCGATATGTACAAATATAAATTTATATTTGAGAGAGATCAGCATTTCCCTCTTTCCGGTTAATTCCTATCCAACAGAAGCTCCATGTAACGCTTGCAGCTGCTTTCCAGAGTATACCTACCTATGGCCGATTTTAAAAATGATTTTTCCGGGGGCGAGCTTAGGGTATTAATCATAGCGCGGCTCATGGCCTCAGCATCCCCTATCGGGACAAGCTCCCCAAACTTACCATCCTGAAGGATTTCCCTCGGCCCATTGGGACAGTCAGTGGAAACAACAGGAGTACCAAGGGCCAGTGCCTCTGTAAGGGCATTTGGAGAGCCCTCCCAAGCTGAGGACAATACAAACAGATTAGCATGCTTTATATATGGATATGGGTTTTTTACAAACCCCGCTAGATGAATATCTGTTGCGACTCCAAGTTCCTCCGCCAGAAACTTCAGCTTTTCCCTGTCTCGCCCATCGCCCAATATCATCAGACGGCAAGGGATGGTGGCGCGGGTCTTTGCAAAGGCCCGAATGAGAGTGGGAAAATCCTTTTGCCTGGTCAGCCTTCCAACCCCTACGATCACCGGAGGTTGGCCTGAAGCAAACCACGGGTGCTGGGGCCGTTGGGCTGCCATCTCCCACAAGTGAGGAGAAACAACGGGGTTTTCCACCACAGTTACCAATTTGCCTGAGAGACCCGCATTTTCCATCAAATCCCTGGCCACCCCTTTGGAGACGGCAATTACAGAATCGGCCATGGGATAAAATATTTTCATTCTGAGGTACCACAGCCTTTTTTTTATGGCCTTGTGTGGTCCCAAAGCTGCAGACACGGTTGTCCCCATCCTGAGCACAAGTTTGGCTTTACGGTGTACCAGTGCCCTCGCAATTACAGCAACTATGTTGGCACGATCCTTTGCAGCCAAAAGCGCCGCTGGCCTCGTTTTGCGGAGGTATGCCATCAGGGGAAGAACACTGGTAAAGGTATGAGACGCCTTCAGATCAATGCGCCTGATTCTTTTGGGCAGCAAGTCGATATATGCACTTTTGCTTTTGACAGTAACGAGGTCCACAGAACACCCTAATTCAGAAAGGCCATGTGCTAGATTGACCATCATTCGCTCAACGCCCCCCTGCCCGGAGAACGACACGAAAATAGCAATCCGGGCGCCCCTCTTCCCGGGGGGATGGGCCTCCAGATTTTGCAGTTGTTGTGTCATATGTGGATTGCCTCAGGTCCAGATTAGCTCAAAAGCCCAATAGTTTGCAAATAGCAATCGGTTGCTTTTTTCACAGTGAACGGCATCGAGGCCGATCTCAATAACTCGGGATCGGGAGGCTTGTCAAGAACAGAGAGTATGGCCTGTGCCATAGTTGCTGGATCTCCAATGGGCACAAGGGGCGCAATCTTTCCGCCTTCCAATATTTCCGCAGGTCCGCTGGGGCAATCGGTGGAAACCACGGGGATACCCAGAGCTAGGGCCTCCATAAGGACTACGGGTGCTCCCTCGCATAGTGACGATAGGACAAAGACTGATGCTCTGGCCATGAAGGCATAAGGATTGGAAACAAACCCAGGAAGCGAAATTCTGTCCGCAATGCCAAGTTCTCCTGCCAGATGCTGCAGGTGAGCACGCTGTCTCCCTTCCCCGAGAATTATAAGTCGGCTTGGAACCTTGTTATTAACCAAGGCAAATGCCCTGATGAGGCAGGAGAAGTTCTTGCGGCCACAAAGCTCGCCCACTCCTAATATAATAGGCTCCTGCCGGTCCGTCAGCCATGGGTGGACTGGAACTTGCCTTGAAAGGAGTTCTAGCTCCGGGCTTGCCACGGGGCTGGGGGTTACCTTGATTTTCTTTGAGAGGTGAGGGGCGATGCGTTCAAGGTCTTGGGCGGCCCCCTTAGAGGGAAGAATAATACAGTCAGACCAAGGATAAAGGTGCTTGATGGAAAGGTATTGTAGGTGACGATGGATAAAGCCTCTCCGTGCCAGATTGAGGGAAACCGTTGTTCCAACCCTAATGACTATGCGGGTGTTAACACCTGAAATACGTCGCGCCAAAAGGGCGACGCGGTTTACTCGGTCCTTGTCGGATAAAAGGACCTCAGGGCGTTCCATTCTCAGGTAACGCACGAGGGGAAATAGGGCGCTATTTACGTGCGAGGTGGGCAGAGTAATTGGTCGAACGTTGGGTAACTCTTCTGCAAGGTATGGACCGTGGCCTCGAATACGAATTAGATCAACGGCTTGCCCTCGCGATGCAAGTTCGCGGATAAAGTTACCCATCACCTTGTCAACGCCACTGTGACCAGAAGTAGCAAGAAATATGGCCAGGCGTCTATCCAAGCTTCAAGGCCTCCAGGTATCTTTTTGCACAAGTATCTGCCCGATAGCGCGATGCGCTTTTCACGAGCAGGTCACGGTTCGGGGGGGTGGCTAAAGTGTGAAGGATACTTTCCGCCATTGCCTTGTCGTCGCCCACTGGAACAAGCGGGCCAAGGCGGCCATCTTCAAGGATTTCCCTAGGCCCACTCTTGCAATCAGTGGCAACTGAGGGAACACCTAGCGCAATAGCTTCTATCAACACGTTCGGCAGCCCTTCCCAAGCCGAGGATAATACAAAAAGGTCGGCTCTATTTAAAAAGCAATAAGGGTTTTCTGCATACCCATAAAGGTGGACACAATCATCCAATCGTAATCTATTAATCAGTGACTGTAAGTTGGACCGCTCTTTGCCTTCCCCCAGGATAATGAGCTTGGCATTAAGTTCTGCTCGAACTGTGTGAAAAGCCCGGATAAGGGTACTGAAATCCTTTTGCTTGGCCAGCCTACCTATAGCCAACACTACCGGAGAGTCTTTCTTGCTCAGCCAGGGATGGTCCGGAGTGGCTTCGGCCAGGTCGTACAACAGCTGCGACACCGTTCCATTGGGGATCACGTGGATCAAATGCTCGGAGATCCCTGTTACCTCTGAAATGTCTTTTGCAACGGCGCCGTGGTTAGCTATTATTACCTCCGCCCTTTTGTAACAAAACTTAATGGCCTCGCGCCTCAGGAATCTTTTGATGAGACCTCTCCGTGCCAAGGCTATGCTAATTGGCATCCCTACCCTAAGGCCGGCTATTGTACGTTGCTTGCTCATCTGGCGGGCAGCGATCAAGGCCCTGTTGCCTGGTTCGCGGACTGAAATGACCGCCGCGGGTCTGGATTCTTTCAGGTACCAAGACAAAACGCGCGAACGGGCCAAAAGGTTTCCTCCGGGCAGTTCAATCTGTTTGATGTCTTCATGCACAAACTTGCGCTCAGGGATATTGCTGTTGTGCAACAGAAGGTGAACCTCATGTCCGGCGGAGGCAAGCTCATTCATCAGACTCAAAACTGTAAAGTTTATCCCTCCAGGTCCACCTCGAAATCCATAAAACGCTATAGGAGCGGGCTTTTTCCAAGTATTTCCACTATCGGAGTTATGAGATCTTGGATCCAACTTAATTCCCAGCTGTATTTTCTAAGTTTAATGGGTGTCTATCTTCGTTGCTACTACGGCCTGGCGTATCCCCAAAACCCAGGACATTGAGATAAGCCTCAGCCACCCTTTCAACTGTATATTTTCGGGCAGCTTGAATCAAGGGCTCGGAGGGAGGTCTGGCTCTTAGCGTTTCAATAATGGCTTTGGCCATTTGTTCGGTGTCGTCTACAGGGACAAGTTTACCTAGTTTTCCCTGTTCCAATATTTCACCTGGTCCTACTGGACAATCAGTTGAGACTACTGGAGTGCCGAAGGCCATGGCCTCCACCAGTACAATTCCAAATCCTTCCCATTTGCTTGAAAGAACGAATAAATCGGAACATCTCATAAAAGGATATGGATTTGAAACAAAGCCAGGCATGGACACATGCTCTTGAAGCCCCAGCTTGTTAATAATGGACTGCAGTTCTTTCCTTTTGGATCCTTCCCCAAGTATTATCAGGCGGCAATCCACGAACTGGCGGACCTTCAAAAAGCTCTCCAAGAGGCAGGGGTATCCCTTCTGTTCTTCCAGTCTACCCACTGATAAGATTACAGGGTTGGCCTTTGGGTTAAACCAGGGATGGGTGGGGGCGTCTTGACCTTTTTCCATTACCTCGGGAGCAAGCACAGGATTGTAAATGACATGAATTTTTCTCTTGGGTATGTGGAAATGGTGGTGAAGATCCTCGCCAATTCCCCTGGAAACTGCTATGAATCCGTCGTTGTTAGGATACCATTTTCTAATGAGGGCATATTTTTTTTGTCTTTTTTTTTCGCTCAGCCCTTCATGCTCCAATTTGTGGGTCAAGGGCCCGTGAATGCTGGCGAAGATCCTGCAATCAGATCCGGCCAACCTTTTCGCTCTTTGGGCCACGACATTAACCCTGAGTTTTTCACACACCACCACCTTCGGGCGGCGGCGCATAAGATACAAGGCGAAAGGCAATACGCCAAGTAAGGAATGTGTAGTACTAATATTATAAACGCCCGGGAAGTCCAGGTACTTCCTGTATGGGCCGGAGAGCTTGCCAAGTGCTAGATCAACTTCCAGTCCCTTTTCTCTTAGTCCTTTTATTAAATGGATATGGAGCCTCCCGATTCCGCCTGAGCCAAGGCGAGAAAGAAAGAAGGTGATATCTGGATTCTTGGAAGGACTTTGTTTAGCTGGTGACATAATTCGGCAAACCCCGGCTTTCGGCGGTGTCACTTCAGCCCTTGGTCTAGGAGCCCGAGGGCCTTTAAGTATCCGTCAGTGCTTCTATCCACAGTATATCTTTCCATGGTCCTTTTTGCGAGCTTCATGTCAGGAGGTTGATTCAAGGTCTCGATAATGGCAGAGGCCATCTTGGGAGCATTTCCAACGGGTACAAGCTTTCCTAAACGACCGTGTTCCAGGATTTCCCGCGGACCAATCGGGCAGTCTGTAGAGACAACAGGCACGCCAAGGGCAAGCGCCTCTACCAATACATTACCAAAACCTTCCCACTTGGATGAAAGTACGAAAACCGAGCTTCTGGCTATGTATTTGTATGGGTTTTTCTTGAAGCCCGGAAATGTCACATCCTTTGCCAGTCCTAGGTCTTTGACTAGAAGCATCAAACGCTCATATTGTTTCCCATGTTCCCCGAGAATAAGAAGGTGACAGGGCATCTGGTCCTTCACAATTCGAAATGCTCTCAAAAGCGTCTCAAAATCTTTTGGCTCTGTCATTCGCCCGGCTGTTATCAGCACGGGAACACCCGTGTCAAAGAAAGATTCCTCCACTGGCTCCTTCGCTAGATCCGTCATTTCTGGGGTAACCACAGGATTAAACACCACATCTATGCTGTTCGGGCTGACTTTCAAACGGGTGATTAACTCCTCCCTAATGCCATTGGATATTGCGATGAGCTTGTCATTTCTCGGTGCCCATTTCCGTATCTTTTTCTTGAAAGTTCTAGCTCTTGAGGTTGGAAGTTTTTCAAGCTTGACGGAGATGGGAGAATGAAAGGTAAGGGCAATTCGGGTGGGGACTAAAGAAAGTCGCCTGGCCGTCAGGGCCGAGGCGCTTAAGCGTAATCGGTCAGTCAAAAGGGCCGCGGGCCTACGATTCTTGAGATATGTCCACAAGCCAAAAAGGCTCCAGAATTGGTGGGTAGTTCTGAGCTTTAATACATAGACCTCTTCCGGTAAGATGGCAAACAATGGACTGGAGTCGTTTGAAACCAGAAGATCAACGGCCCAGCCCCTGCTGAGCAACTCCCTTGCCAGATGGAGGTAGACCCTTCCTGTTCCACCGGTGCTGAGCCCTGGGGTATAAAAGGTGATTATCTTGTTCATGGTCGTCTTATGTCTATTGCCTTGGGTCTTCTTGCTCTCGGAAGCATTTTTTGATTATCTCCCGCGAAGCAAAAAGGTAAACGGTCTTTTTCTTGCCTCTAAAGGTTTTAACCAACTGGAAATGTACAAAACGCGGAATGGTTGCGCTCTTCTTATGGCGAATTTTAAGGGCTATGAGATTATACCCTTGATTTAAGGCAATTTTTTCCAAGCGTGAATAGTCTTGGGCTGAAAAGTCCCTGGTCTTCGATGGTCGGAAATCCAGGTATGGATTATCTGGCCTGTTGTCTAGATAAAACCTGAAACCAGCAGCCAAAGGGATACGATAATCATTGCCGATAATCCTTAGCCGAGGGCAGTCGGCCTGGGAGATCCATTTTCCTGACAGCAATGAGACTTGGTCCGGGCATCTGAAAATCTTTGGATATCCTGTCAGGGGCGTAAAAAAGAAGAGAAGGGCCAGGGGAGCCTGCCATAGCAGCGTGCTTAAGCGCTTTCTTCTTATCGATTCCAGCAGTACGTCCATTCCCTTGCCCACCCAAGGATAGAGCAAGTACGCGATCCCCCAAACGAAGCGCCTGTTAACAAAGTCGGTGGCTATCAAACTGAGGTAAAGAATGAGAAAATACAAAATTAACAGAAAGAATAGAAAATGCTGGAACTTGGTTTTGCTCTTAGCGGAACTCCTTAGCCCAACAAATAGAGGAATTACGTAAGGCAGAAAAAGAGTTTTGACTACTGTTTGCAATGCCCCAATAAGATAAATTAGCCACAGAAAATGACGTGCTATTTCACTGAAGTTTTGGTTTTGAGTGGGGTAGGGCGAAAGGGGCTCCAAGGATTTTATCTGGTTGTATATTTCTCGATACGTATCCATGAATTTAAAGGTCAGGAGTTGCTCGGCCCTTTCGCGCACCGCGGCAAACCTGTAAAAGTTAAGCTGATCGTTAGGGGCGGCGAAAAACGTATACAAAAGAAGGCAGAGCATCAGTGCCATCCAGATTGTAGATAGCATAAGGGGCTGCCCGCGAAATCTTTGGTCTTTTATGCTGTAATAGATATAAATAGCGGGGAAAAACGGGATTAAGAAAATCCCCTCGATACGAAAGAGGGCGGGGAGCAAGCTGAAAAAGAATGCTGTGGCAACTCTACCTCCTGATGGGGAATCAATAGCCCTCTGCATGGCGAGCACAGCCATTCCGAGGAAAAAGATGAAAGGTGGACCTCTCAAGATAAGGGTGCTCATCTGATTGGCAAAGGGTTGAAGGCAAAATGCTAGAGTGGCCCAGAAGGCCGCTTTAGGCCCAAACCACCTGTAAGTTATTTTGTACAGGGGTATCTGGGCAAGGAGGGTAAAAATACAGGAGAGTATCTTCCCAGCTAAGGACCAGTCGTAGATCAGAAGGTGTATAATCCCCAGTAATAGTGTAAATGCCGGCATCGGATACAAGGCAAGAGAATCTCGTATGTTGCCTGCCATCAACTCCTGTGCAGCGCGTATGTAAATAACCCCGTCTGCAGTAGGAGCCTTTTGATACACCGATGCTATCAGCACCAGCTTCCAAATTGTTGAAACTACCAATAGTAGGTAAAGACCCCTTGAGGTGCTTACCAGGGATTCCCAATGGGACGCAAAATTCTTGACCAACTCTCTCAGCCCTCACAACTCTTGTGATTTGATGATAGAATATATGCTGTCCAGGAGATTTACCACATAATCACTGAATCTGAAGTTCGTCGCACAGATGTTGCTTGCGGATTCACTCAGTGATCTATACTTGTCACGGTCCTCCCATAAAGAAACAATGGCCTCGGCCAGCCTGTCCGGTGCAGGGATTCTCGGCCCAATTAGGGAGTCGGAGTCCGGATCATAAACAAATTCGGGCACGCCTTCAATACCTCCTCCCAATTTTGGATAATCAGAAAGGGGAAGCTCAGGGCTGACGCATAGGCCGGTAACGTTGTCGCTGACGACTTCCGGCAGGCCATCAACCTTGGTTGCTATCACTGGGACTCCATGGGCCATGGCCTCTACGCACACAAGGCCAAAGGATTCGTGAAGTGAAGGGCAGAGAAATATATCTATACGTGAAAAGAACGAATTCATATCCCGCACCATTCCCAGGAACTTAACTCGCTCTCCCAAATTGAGCTTTTTGACCACATTTTTCAGATTTGGAAATTCTGAACCTGTTCCCGCCACGTATAATCGTGCTGGGATGTTGTTCTTTGACAGCACGGCCAAAGCGTGGATAGCTAATGAGAAGCCCTTGCCTGGGGCCATTCTGCCGGCAACTCCGAGTCGTAACGAGGAGTCCCGGAGAGAACGGCGCTCATTTTTTTCGGGATAGCATGTAGGGCGTAAGGAATTGTAGCAAACCTTTATACTTTCACCGTAATGCTGGCCCCATTTCAGTTCAATAACTCGTTTGGATGCCACGGAATTTGAGATAATTCCCGCCACATGGTCTAGTGTGTGTCGTATTTCCGAGGCATCGCTCTTGAACCATGATGCTCCATGCTCATAATATATGGTGGGTATATCCTTTGGGATTTGTTCTATGGGGACGAGTGTGGGGCTGTTCCAAAACACGAGTGCATCGGGTTTAGTGGAGCTAAGGATCCGCCTTAAATTGAGATTCCTAAAGACCCTGGGAAACCTGGGAATATGAAAGGGGCCTAGTTTCTTGAGGCATTTGACTGTATCGGAACAGGAGCCTACCTCTTTGGCCATTTCTGGAGCTAGGAATGGCCGGGGCAATATAGTGTGATGCTTCAAGGAATATTGTGGAACTCCGGTGCAAATAAACTCACAATAGCACCTTTCAACTCCACCCACTGCCCGAAGGCTTACAATGTGGGCAAGGGTTAACGCCCGGGTTAACACTGTTGGCTTTCCTCCTTGCCAGGCTCCACTATCGGCACCTTATGGTTTTGGTTTATGTGTACCAATTTTCCATAAAGAGCCAGGTAATTAGTTACCATTTTTTGTATTGAGAAATTGGCTCGCACGTATTCCTTAGCCGACCGGCCGTACTGTCTGGCCATCTCCGTGTTTGTGAGTAGCCTCACCACCTCGTGGGCGAATTGCACAGGCTGCCCAATCTTAACAAGCCTCCCGGTTTTTCCATGTTGAACGATTTCCGGTATTCCACCAGCCTCCGTAGCTACGACCGGCACCCCTGCAGCGCCTGCTTCTAGGAGGGCAACTCCGAGCCCCTCCATAGTGGCCGGGTGAACAAGAAGGTCCAAACAGGGGAAAATATTTTCCATGTCCTCGCGGAAACCTGCGAACAGAACTGCATTGGAAAGTCCTTTGTCTTGACATGCACGCTGTATCTCTGATTCCAGTGGGCCCCGGCCGAAAAGCAAGAACTTGGTATTCGGGCATTTTTCCAAAATAAGCGGTACGATCTCCAAAAAGGAGCGGTGTCCCTTTCTGGGGATGAACTGGGCAACCATGCCCACTGCCTTTTGATCAGAAGACAAGGAAAATTCCCGAAGGAACCAATCCTTATTACAGGCTCCCGAATACTTATCAACATCTACTGCACTGTATATACAAGTTATCTTGCTTGGAGGGATGCCCTCGGCTACAAGAATTCTTGTTATGCCCTGAGAGATGGTAACAACCTTTTCATACATGTCATACTTAAGGCGAGCTATATATGGGTGTTCAGGGTTATCCACCCTTCGTGTGATAATTGCTGTTGACCGAGCTAGTTTCGCTGCCATTCCTCCCCAGAGGTCTGCACCTCGTCTGCTGTGTACGTGCACGATGTGGGGCCTTATTGTTCGGATGATCTTTAACAACCAAAAGAGTTGCCTTGGGTCCAGCTCCCCAAACGCAGGCAGTGCGTGGACAAGGGCAAAGCCCATGGCCTTGGTTTCAATTGCACTTGCCTTCAAGCATGCCAAAATGTTCTGATGACCCTTTTGCTTTAACCCTTTCAACAGGTAAAGCACCTGCAGCGCCCCTCCGTAAAGGTGCCTTCCTGTCTCAATGTGGAGAATTCGTAATCCTTCGGTCATGTCAGAACCTTGTTTGCCGCGTTCACTACCTCTTCAACGCTTATTTTTTCCATGCAATAATAGTTCCCACCGCAGGTGGGGTTTCTCTTGCATGGCGAACATGGCAAGCCATGATACAAAACAAGAAAGTTGTTGCGAGAAGTAAAGAGATAGGGGCAAGTTGCGCCGAACAGGGCTATTGTAGGAGTAGCAAAGGCCGCGCCCATGTGGGTTATTCCAGTGTCTACTCCCACAAGAATTGATGCCTCTTTTACAATGGTCATTGTCTCACCGATAGTGGTATCCCCTACGAGACTCACACACGTGCCTTTGGAACGGGCGACAATCTCCCGTGCCTTGCTCACATCCTGGCTGCCCCCTAATAGCACAGAGGAAATATTATGTGTTTCCCGGAGCCTTCTTGACACATCTGCCCACCTGTCCGTGATCCAGTGCTTTTGGGGTCTAGTGGTGAAAGGGGCAAGAACTGCGTACTTGCCAGGTATTCCTATTCTTCTCAACTTCTTGCTGGCAGTGGCGGTATCTTGTTCGGTAACCCGGAGATCAGGGGCGAATTCTTTCCCTACCTCCGCTCCCACCTCGTTTAGCATATGCAGATACTCGGAGCCCATTTGCTTGCTCTCCGGGCCCTTAGAAATCATTCTTGTCATCAGGAGACGTCCGGGTTCATTGGAACAGAAGCCCACCCTTTCCCTTGCTCCAGAAAGCCAGGCCAAAAGCCTGCTCCTGAAGAGCCCCTGGGCCTCCAAAGCCAAATCGAATTTCTTTGATCGAAGCGACTTGGAAAATCGGAGTAATTGGGAAGTGAGGGCAAAAACCCTCCCCGTCTTGAGTGACTTTTGCCATTGCTTTTTCTCCCATACCACTATTTCATCCACCAGCGGGTGAGCTTCAAGAATGGGTGAGTAGGCCGGCTCCAAAAGCCATGCGATATAGGAACCCGGGAATGACAGCTTTAAGGGCCTAAGCATTGAGGAGGCCATTACTATATCCCCCATGGAGCTAGGGCGGATTATCAATATTTTGAATTCGCTGCTTTTTTTCCCAAACAGGGATTTCATAGATTTGCGGTGCCCCATTAAGCTCTCCGGTTATCGTGTTCCATTGTCTTGCCCTGAGATGAGGTCTCTCAGTGATAACGTCCTTTATGGTTTATCAATTCTTCATACATCGTAAGATACTTTTTCACCACGGTCTCCTTGCTATGTTCTCTGTCAAGGGTTTCTTTCCCTTTTGCCCCTAATGCCTTTTTTGTATTTGGGGGCTCTTTAAGGAGGGCCATAAGTTCGTTGGCCAAGGCCTCGGGGTCTTGGATTGGAACAAGCAGACCATTGACCCCTGGCTCGATCAATTCCAAGGCCGCCGGTGTCTTGGTCGCAACCACGGGTAGGCTATGAGACCACGCTTCCAATATAACATTTCCCATTGTCTCAATCCTAGAAGGGCATACAAAGATATCTGCCAGCGCATAGAATATGGTCGGGTCTTTTTGCCATCCCAGCCACAGCAGATTCGGATATAAGCCCAGCTCTTGGCCCAGTGAATGAAGCGTGTGTTTCAGTTCCCCATCACCCGCTATTATGAGATACACTGGATTATTCTTGCATTTGGATTTAACGATTTTGAAGGCCTGCAAGAGATCCTCAAAACCTTTCTTGTAATTAAATCGTCCCAGGGAAAAGATAATCGTCGCTTCGTCTGGGAGGCCTATGGAGTTTCGGAGTTTACTCATCTCCTGCTTTGGCGGTGCTTGCCTTTTTTCCACAAAATTTCCTATGTGGTAGACCCGGTCAGCCGGGAGACCGTTTTTGACCAAGTAGTCGCATAATCCTCTGGTATTCCCTACCCAGGCATCGGCGTGTTCGTAATATCCTCTTACCTTGTAGTACCCCCCCAATCTTGCTATGTGTATGGCACAATGTTCTTTAGGGACTCTGGTAAGTCTAGTGGCCCGGCCCATATAAGTCTGGACAATTTCCGGCCTTAACCTTTTTATTAATTTCCTAATGGCAATTGCCGAAAAGATATCCCACCCATTACGCATCCCAATGTGGTACTTGGGAATTCCAACAAGGGATTGAGCAAGCGGGCTGGAAGGCCTAACAACAGCACAGGTCTCATGGCCTGTGTCTCGAAGCGCAGGAAGGAGGCGCTCAAAAAACCTTTCTGCCCCTCCCATTTGCCGACTTCCGATGATGTGGAGGGAGTCAGTCATGCGAGAGGTTGCCTTTGTAATTTCTTCTTATGTTTCATGTGGAGTTTCCAGAAGTAACCCAACAGGCTGTCGCCAAAAGAGATGGCCTTTCGGGGAAGTAGGAATGGATCATCAAACATGGTGGCTGCCCCTCTATCGCATGTCAAGGCGGCATCGTACCCAGCCTCCCGAACCTTTGCTACCACCATCTCGTTGTATATACCGCCTGGATAACAAAAATAGTGTACCCTGTGACCCAGCAAGGCCTCTAAGATGCTTTTGCTTTCTATTATTTCGCGTTCCATGGCGCGTGGGTCAAGGGCCGTTAGGCGGGGATGGGTGAGGCTGTGGGATCCGAATGTGACACCTTGAGAATGAAGTTTGCGGATTGTATCCACATCGAGGAGTTCGGGGGCGTACCTACCGTCATCAGCAAGCCACTTGGCATTCTTTCCTAGCAGTCCCGCTACAAGAAATACTGTTGCCGGGTATCCGCGTGCGCTTAATACCGGGAAAGCGTATTCAAAGAAGTTCTTATACCCATCATCAAAGGTTAACACCACAGCATGCTGATAATCCCCTTTCTCATTCTTAAGATAAAGTGCTTTTAGGGCTTCTTCAAGGCTTACAACCTTGTAGCCAAAAAGTCTAAGGTAGGCCATTTGGGCCTTGAATCTTCTTATGTGGCAAAAGGTTGCTCTATGTTCTCTCGGTCTGTCGAAAACCCCGATCTGATGATACATCAAAATAGAGATCTTCAGCATTCTATTGCTTTAACCTTTCTTGCCGCATCTTTTTCCGCATTTTTTTCTTTTTTCGACGGATTATCTCTTCAGGATATAGGTACGGGTGATGCCGTTTCCACCGCTTGTGAAACCAAAACCATTGCTCAGGGTGTTCCCTGATGGTATTTTCTATACAGTCCATCATTTTTTGGGTGTTTGCTTGGATGTCTTGTTCATAGTTTTCTGTTTTTTGAAGGGATAGGGGCTTAAGAACCTGCATTTCTAATGTACCATCCTCTTTCCTCACACAAAATATCGGGACAACAGGGCACTGATATCGTCTGGCCAGGATGGCGGCAGCCGGAGTGGCGTTTGTGGTTTTTCCAAAGAACCGAATCTCGATGCCATCGGAAAGAAGGGTTCCTTGATCAATAAGGATTCCCAGGATTCGACCCTTGCGCAAGGCCCTTATCATTTTAGGTAAAGCAGATCCCTTGTCTAGGATTTCATTGCCGAAGCGACTTCTCAGACGCTCTAGCCAAGTATTAACAAGCTTGGGCCTTATTTTCCTAGCCACCAGCACAAGAGGTTCCCTCAGATAGCAAGAACCGAAAATATGGCCCATTTCCCAGTTGCCGAAATGGGCAGATATAACTATGGCCCCGTTCCTGCCTCCCCTTGCAGCCAGCAGGTTTTCCTCCCCCAAAACCTTCACGCGTCTCAAAATGTCCTCTGGTGAAAGGGCTGCCATTTGAATGATTTCCAAGAGGGATATGGCAGCGTTTTGAAATACCTTTCTGGAAATCTCCCTGATCTGATGGATGGTGAGCTCGGGCATGGCGAATCTTAGATTTCGCCATACTATCCTTCGATGGCGAGCGTCAACTAAGTACGCAATATTCCCCAGGGCCTTTCCGCTCAAAAGGACTACTTTGTTAGGGACTTTTACTAACATAACGATGCAGATTTCAAGAATCCAAAGCAAGTTAAAGATCTAGTTCATGAAGTCCTTGTGTGGCCGTTACCGGCCTTGCTTGTAAGGGGTTTGGCTTCCTCAATCAGCATAACCGGTATACCATCGCGTATTTCATACAGAAGCTGGCATTTCTGACAAATCAGCCCGTCTTCTGATTCATTCAGCTTTATTTCTCCCTTGCATTTTGGGCAAGCAAGGATTTCTAGTAGTTCTTTACTGATTCCCATCTCAATCTATGCCTCCATGTTTACAATTAGCCTGCCTGACAAATCCGAAAGAAACTCGTTCTTTCCCAAATGCCTTTCCTGTATCTTTGGTAGCCTACAAAGCCTCAACCTGTATGCGATGGGGTTTGAGCTTCCAAACAGCTCCTGGGCGCACTGCGTTAGGTCGCTTTTTTTCTCGTTCAAGAGGTTTTCAAGGTCTTCAATGGGATGTCTGCCCACTAGGTCAAAGAGTAGTCCCGCCTTCTGCCTGAATTCAGAGATCCGGCTTGACAGTAAATCTTTTAATGGAACATGCGCACAAGAGGGCAGAGAAAAAATTGCTACTCGCAGTGCCTTCGCAGATGCAATATCTGTGTTAATAGCTTCTTCGAACTGCTCTGTGATAAAGGCAAATACCTGTGGATTGACCGTAATTATAATATCACCTGGCCTTAAGACAGAGGGGAACAAGGTGACCCACCCCCTCAGTACCTCCCGAAGCGTAGATTCGTCTATGGGAAGGGCTATTTCTTCGGAATCCTTTGCTGGCTCAAGGACTTCCACTGGTTCGTCCTCTCCCAGGGCTTCTGCCAAAGGCGAGCCAGACACCCCGAGGGATTGTAAATCCAGTTCGGCCTGCTTCTTGTTTTCCACGGTCTCTTGATAAAGATGTAAGAGAATTTGTAGGAAGATCCCTTCTGAATTTTGTGCTGTGGGATCATTCTGGTCCATATCCTTAATAGCCTGGCTTATTTCCCACCTGGTTTCCTCTTGCCCCTTCACAGCTGTCGCCTTGAGAAAGGAGGATAACGACCCATCCTTGTACCAGCGGATTAAATTGTCATAGTCCTTTAAAAGGGCCTTGAGCTCGGCGGCCATGGGAGAAGCCTGTTCCGAGCTATGGACCTCTAATAATCCCAGTTCGCGCGCTTCTTGCATCGTAGGAGTGGGATCCATAGCCAAGGGCACGCCCATGCGGATAATATCAAAAAGGGCGCATAGGTTTTTGAGAAAATCATCCTGGATGCGCCCTTCGGGGATAAGGACTCCAGAGGACATTAATCCTCCTGTAATTCTTTGAGGTTGGCGTAGTAATCCAAGGCCTCGGGATTACGCAATGCATCTTTATTAAGGACGGGTCTATTGTGAATTACGTTTTTCACGGCCAATTCCACCTTCTTCATGTTAAGAGTATAGGGGATATCGGGCACCGCGATAATCTTTGCTGGCACGTGTCTAGGGGAGGCATTGGTTCTTATCACGTCGCGGATCTTTTTCTTGAGTTCTTCGGTCAGTTCGAATCCTGGGGCCATTTTAACGAACAGGATCACCCGTACATCGTTTTTCCAATCCTGGCCCACCACGATACTGTCCTCGATCTCTTTTAGCTGTTCCACTTGGCGGTAGATTTCAGCAGTTCCTATCCTCACGCCGCCAGGATTGAGGGTGGCGTCGGAACGTCCATAGATTATAACACCACCCCTTTCATTTATGAGTATATAATCCCCGTGTCGCCACACACCAGGGTAAACATCGAAGTATGCAGAATGATACTTCTTTCCATCGGGGTCGTTCCAAAAATATATGGGCATTGATGGGAAGGGGGCGGTACAAACCAGCTCGCCTTGTTTATTTATAACAGGCTTGCCGTTTTCGTCCCATGCCTCCACCTTCATTGCAAGCCCTCTGCACTGCAGTTCACCTGCATAAACAGGTTTAAGCGGGCAGCCAAGAGCGAAGCAGCCATTCAGGTCCGTGCCCCCTGAAATAGAGGATAGTTGCACATCTTGTTTGACTTCCCTGTAAACATACTCGAAACCTTCCACTGAGAGGGGAGAGCCGGTTGATAGCACAGTGCGAAGGGCAGAAAGATCGTAAGTGCTACCAGGTTTTACCCCCTGGTTCATAAGTGCACTGATATAGCCAGCACTTGTTCCGAAGATCGTAATTTTCTCTTCCTGTGCCAGCTTCCAGAGCGCTCCGGGGTCGGGATAAAAGGGGTTCCCGTCAAAAAGAACTAAAGTGGCGCCGAGGGAAAGGGAGCTGGTCAACCAATTCCACATCATCCAGCCACAAGTGGTAAAATAAAAGATGGTATCCTCCCTCTTTAGATCAGTGTGCAGCATTAATTCCTTCATATGATGGACAAGAATCCCGCCTGCGCTCTGAACCATGCACTTAGGAAGTCCTGTCGTACCTGAAGAATACATGATATAAAGGGGGTGATCAAAGGGAAGTTGCTCAAATTGGATGTCAAGATCGCTGTCCGAAGACTTAAACTCATCGTAAGAAACGGCATTTGGAACCCCGGAAATATCGGGCTCTGCTACAGTGTAAGGGACAACCACCACTTTCTCAGTGGTTGGCAACTGCTTCAACACCTCAGATATTCGTCCAAGAGAATCAAACTCTCTCCCTTTGAAGGAGTAACCATTTGCCGTAAAGAGAACCTTGGGTTGAATCTGGCCAAAACGGTCGAGTACTCCCTTTATGCCGAAGTCCGGTGAGCAGGAGGACCAGATGGCGCCGATGCTCGTGGCAGCGAGCATTGCAACTATAGTCTCTGGCATATTGGGCATGAATCCAACAACTCTGTCACCTTGGGTTACACCCATTTCTCTCAGGGATTTTGCAACCCTAGCAACCTCCTCGTACAGCTCCCTGTAAGTCATCTTTCTGGAGGTGTCCATGGCTTCGCCCTTGAAAATAAGGGCTACCTGATCATCTCTGTAACGGAGCAAATTTTCGGCAAAGTTCAGTTCGGATCCTATAAACCATTTGGCCCCGGGCATCTTTGTAAGATCATCCACCACTTGCTGATAAGGGCGGCTGTGGATGATGTGGGTGAAATCCCAGAAAGAGGCCCAAAACTCTGGAATATTGTCGATAGACCATTGGTAAAGTTCCTCGTATTCTTTGAATTCCTTGCTATATTTTTCATTGATTGTGGTCAGGAATTTGTACATAGTGGAACTTTTCATCCTCTCTTCAGAAGGCTGCCAGAGTATTTTTGCCATCTTTCTTCCCCCTTTCAGTAAGTTTAAGGTAACAGCAAAATGGGATTCGTCACAGTGTGACGCGCTCGGCAATTCAACAGTTTGTATGATTTGGATGTATATCACCATTTGCCAATAATTGTAAAGGGCTTCAATCTCTCCCTGCCACATGGACTCCTGGACAATCCTACCCGGGTCGACAACAAGGGTGTCCATGGTTTTACCTTGACTCCCTCGGGCAATTGTTCTAGAAGGTAACGTTTAATTTATTAAGATTTTTGTGCAATTAACGAGAAAAGAGGAAATGGAAAAAAGATCGCATTTGATAGAAGAGAGGCTTCAAAAGGTAGAAAAACTCCGTTCGATGGGAGTCAATCCTTATCCTACAGGTTTTAAGCCTAGTACCTCCATAGATCATGTTTGGACCCATTATGGCCAATGGGACCAGGACAGGCTTGAACAGGAGGAAATCGAGGTCGTTCTGGCAGGCCGCATCATGTCCATGAGGGACTTCGGGAAGGCATCCTTTCTCCACATAAAGGACGGAACAGGCCGGATTCAGATATATGTTCGAAAGGACAAGGTAGGAGAGGATGCATTCAAGATCTTCAAGCTTATGGACATCGGCGATTTCATTGGTGTCAGGGGAGTTCTCTTCAGAACCAGGACCGGCGAATTAACGACATTGGCCCACGAGGTAAGATTGCTGTGCAAGGCGCTCAGGCCTTTGCCGGAGAAGTGGCACGGGCTGACTGACGTGGAGACAAGATACCGCCAACGTTACCTTGACCTCATTGTTAACGACCATGTGAGGGAAGTCTTTGTACTAAGAAGTAAAATCGTGCAGGCTTTCAGGGGATTCTTCATAGAGAAGGGATTCTTGGAAGTGGAAACCCCCATGATGCAACCCATTCCAGGGGGAGCCACTGCTCGGCCGTTTAAGACCTATCACAATGCACTGGGTATGCATCTGTATTTGAGGGTGGCCCCTGAACTCTATTTGAAACGTCTTGTGGTTGGTGGTTTTGAAAAGGTCTTTGAAATAAATCGTAATTTTAGAAACGAAGGGATATCGGTGAAGCACAATCCCGAATTCACTATGCTGGAATTTTACATGGCCTATGCCACGTACGAAGACTTGATGGAGCTTACCGAAGAGCTTTTCAGCAAGGTGGCCCAAGGTATTCTGGGTTCCACACGGATAACTTACCAAGGAAACGAAATAGAATTGAAGCCCCCATGGAAGAAGATCAGCCTTTTTGACTCCTTGCGAGAAATCGCCGGAGTAGATGAGGCAGCTTTTTTAGACAGACAAAAGGCTGTGAAGACTGCGGAGAGTCTCGATATTGGCGTCATTCCCAGGGAGACCCATGGGAAAATCTTGACCAAAATATTCGATCACCTTGTTGAACCCAAGCTGATCCAGCCAACCTTTGTAGTGGGGTATCCAGCTGACGTATCTCCCCTTTCCAGGCGAAACGATGAGAATCCTGAAGTAACGGACCGATTTGAGCTTTTCATAGGGGGGAGAGAAATAGCAAATGCCTTTAACGAGTTAAATGATCCTCTGGATCAGAGGGAAAGATTCAAGGCACAAGTGGCGCTGCGGGAGGCTGGGGACGAGGAGGCCCAGTTTATGGATGAAGACTTTCTCACCGCCTTGGAGTATGGAATGCCTCCAACTGCCGGGGAAGGCATCGGGATCGACAGGGTGGTCATGTTGTTTACTGACTCTCCTTCTATCAGGGATGTTATACTTTTTCCTCATATGAGATCAAGGCAGGATTAACTCGTCAATGTTTTTCGAAGTATTCTTAGGCCTTAGATATCTCAAAGCCAAACGAAAACAGGCTTTTATCTCGGTGATTACTGTTATTTCGGTGCTCGGGGTGATGGTGGGCGTGATGGCGCTCATCGTAGTGCTTTCGGTCATGAACGGATACCGTGCCGACCTTATATCAAAGATCCTAGGGGTGAACTCCCACGTTTTGGTCTTGAGCTACGGGGGGCCTTTCGAGAACTATGGCAAGGTAAGGGATTCGGTGGACGAGGTGGATGGCGTGGTTGCTTCTGCGCCATTCATCTACGCGCAGGTAATGGTAAGCCACCTCGGTAATTCCTCAGGGGCCATTCTCAGAGGTGTGGACTGCAATAACCAGTACACAATGAAGTTCCTGAGGCCTTTAGTGAAAATAGGCTCTGTAGCGAGCCTCAAAAAGGCAGCCAAACCTCCTCCCATAATAATCGGGCGGGAATTGGCAAGACAGATCGCAGCACATGTAGGTGATATTATTACGCTCATTTCGCCGGAAGGAAAACTTACACCCTTGGGCAGAGTCCCCAATTCAATGAAGTTCAGGGTGGTCGGGTTGTTTGATTCGGGAATGTATGAATATGACGCTTCTATGGTCTACGTTTCCCTGGTTGAGGCACAGAGGTTCCTGGGGCTGGGCCATAAAGTAACAGGCCTGGAGGTTAAGGTAAGGGATATTTACTCGGCAGACCAGATCGCGAAACGGATACAAAAGCACCTAGGCTACCCCTATTGGACAAAAGATTGGAAGGCAATGAACAGAAACCTCTTTTCTGCGTTGAAGCTGGAAAAGATTACCATGTTCGTAATACTTACGATGATCGTACTGGTGGGAGCCCTGAATATAATTAGCACACTGATCATGTTGGTAATGGAAAAAACGAGGGAAGTGGCCATTTTGAGGGCAATGGGGGCGTCGGCCAGAAGCATTATGGCAATATTTGTTTTCCAAGGAGTTTTCGTTGGGATTCTTGGCACTGTGGCCGGCCTTTTCTCGGGTCTTGGGCTTTGCGAGCTCCTGGCTCGATACAAATTCATAAAATTGCCCTCCGATGTTTACTATATCTCGACACTCCCTGTCCAGGTGCAGTGGGGCGACGTGATTATGGTCGCGCTGGCGGCCCTTGGTATTTCGTTCCTGGCCACCCTGTACCCATCCTGGCATGCATCGAAGGTAAATCCTGTTGAAGCATTGAGATATGAATAAGCAACCTAAGAGAAATGGGGCCCTAAATGATGAGCCTTGGCTCATGGTATTGAAAGATATCCACATGAGCTTCAAACACCGTGGAAACGCAATAGATGTGCTGCGGGGCATTTCATTGAAGGTCCGAGAGGGAGAGAGCCTTGCGATTACAGGCGCCTCGGGAGTGGGAAAGTCGACATTGCTGAATATCATGGGAAGCCTGGAGCCACCTACAAAAGGCATCGTAAGGTTCATGGGCAATGATCTCTATTCGTTACCGGAAGAAGAATTGTGCAGGGTGAGAAACCAGTACATCGGCTTTGTTTTCCAGTTCCACCATCTTTTACCAGAGCTGACCGCCTTGGAGAACGTGATGATGCCGGCCTTGATTGCAAGATATGACAAAGAAAGAGCGGAGAAGATGGCAAAGGAGGTTCTGGAAAAAGTAGGCCTGCAACAGCGATTGGCTCACAAGTCTGGCGAGCTTTCAGGGGGTGAGCAACAAAGAGTGGCGATAGCCAGGGCCTTGGTGATGAAACCTAAGCTGGTGCTGGCCGATGAGCCGACCGGCAATCTGGACTGGTTTACTGCCAGGGAAGTGTCCGAACTTCTGTTCCATCTGAATGAGCAAGAGAACATCACAATGATCGTGGCCACACATAATATGAGCCTGGCCAAAAGGATGTCGCGAAGGATGGAAATTGTGGGTGGGAGAATTCAGTAACATGCGGTTGCAAGGTGAGCTCGGATTTGGTGTGTTATTCCCGCAAAGTAGAGGCCGGGCGTGCTGGGCTGGAATTGCCTTGGTGGTTTTTTTCTTTCTTCAAGGGCTGTGTGTTGTTGCGTGGGCAGGTCAAAAACAAAAGATAGCGGTGATGCAATTTGAGGTGCAAGGAGCCAAGCCAACACCGCAACTTGACATCTCTTTGCAAATTAAGCTTGCAGAGCGTTTGAGTGAGATGGGATTGTCAGTTGCAGATCCTCTTGTAGTGAACCAGTATATGCCCATAGGGTTGCCGGCGGACCAGCTGAAAGATAAAGCCCGCGGTCTGGGCGTGCGGTGGTTAATTCGGGGCACTGCAACCCAGATTGGCAAGCGGCTGAGTATTGACATCAGGATTGATGATCTCACAGGGAGGGAGAAGACTTCCTATCTGTACGCAGTGGCTGATGGTGTACGGAAGATACCCCAAGCGCTGAATAAATTAGCAAAGAGGATCAAGAACAAGGTGCGCGGCTACATCCAGGTGTTTGAGGTGAAGGTCACCGGAAACAGGAGGATAGAAACAGATGCAATTCTGGCTGTTGTAAAGACCAGAAAAGGGGATGCCCTGGACTATGAGCAATTAGACAGAGATCTTCGAGCCATTTACAAAATGGGTTACTTTAAAGATGTTCAGGTTGAAATTGAGGATGCGCCTGTAGGGAAAACCGTTGTTTTCCGAGTCAGCGAGAAACCATCTATTGGAAGGATAGTTTTCAACGGTAACAAACATGTGGATGATGATGACCTGAAAAAGGAGATAGGCTTCAGCCTGTACTCTATTTACAAGCCGTACGAGGTTAAGCAAGGCGTTAACAGATTGAAGGATTTCTACCGGCAGAAAGGCTACTATGCAGTAGAGATAAAAGTAAAGGTGGAGCCCCTTTCGAACAACGAGGTCTCTGTGGAGTTCGATATCCAGGAAAACGAAAAGGTTTATATCAAGAAGATAGAATTCGTAGGCAACAGGGTGTTCAGCGATGGCAAACTGAAAGACTTGATGCAAACCAAGGAAAAGGGAATATTTTCTTGGTTTACCAAGTCGGGGGTGTTGGATGAGAAGAAACTTGAGTTCGATGTCCAGAAAATAAATGCATTCTATCATAATCATGGCTTCGTGAAAGCAAAGGTTGGTACACCCAAGATAGTATACAAGAAGGGCGAGGGGTTATTTATTACCATTGAGGTGTACGAGGGCCCCAGGTACAAGGTGGGCAAGGTTTCAATCAAGGGTGATTTGATAACAAAGGAACATGATCTCCTCAAGCATGTGAAGATAACGCACGAGAAGTACTTCAATAGCGAAGTTGTAAGAATGGATACCTTAACCCTGACAGATATTTATAGGGATCAGGGTTATGCCTACGCAGAGGTTTCTACCAGTACACGTCAGGATGATGAAACACGCACCATAGATCTTACATTCAAGATATCCAAAGGGCCTAAGGTTACCATTGAGAGGATAAATATTGCAGGAAACACCGTTACCAGAGACAAGGTGATACGTCGGGAACTTGGGATTGTGGAGGGGGATTATTTCAATGCAACGGCCTTGAGAAGCAGTATGTGGCGGCTCAATAGATTGGGTTATTTTGAAAACGTGGATATCCAGCACCATAGGGGCTCCCAGGAAGATAAGATGGTTATGGACATCCGGGTCAAGGAAAAGGCCACGGGGAGCTTTAGCTTTGGCGTAGGCTACAGCGCGGTGGACAAGTTGACAGGTAGTGTCCAAATAGCTCAGCAAAATTTCCTTGGGCGGGGCCAGACACTGAGCATAACCGCAAGATTGGGCTCTGTGTCCAATGATTTCAATATCCGGTTTATGGAGCCATGGTTATTTGATAAGCCAATTGCCGGGGATGTAAACACATACAAGTTCATGAGAGAATACGATGACTATACAAAAGATGCGCTTGGGGCCAGTTTGCGTATTGGATTTCCTATTAGATGGAGGCAATACTTGAGAGGATCGGTGAGGTATTTACTGGAGAGAGCCAATATTACCGATGTAGGGGAAAATGCCGCTATCGAGATTAAGGACATGATGGGAAGAAATGTCACGAGTAGCATAACATTCGCCATAAGGAGGGACAGTAGGGATAGACTTTGGAATACAAGCAGAGGTTCCTTGAACAGCATTAGCTTGGAGTATGCTGGTGGAATACTTGGAGGAGACATCTATTTTAATAAGTACCTGGCCAGATCTGCCTGGTTTATTCCAGCTTGGTGGGATACCGTATTCATGGTCCAGGGCAGGTGGGGGTATGTGCAGGAGCGCGAAGGAGGCAAACTACCTGTGTACCAGAAATTCAAGATAGGCGGAATAAACACGGTCCGTGGTTTTGAGTTTGAGGACATTTCTCCAAAGGATCCTGTTACCGGGGATGCCATCGGCGGAACTAAGATGATGGTCTACAACTTTGAATACCGCTTTCCGCTTATCAAGAATATGGGGGTAACCGGGTTGGTCTTTTTTGATATGGGAAATGTTTTCTGCGACGATGAGAATGTAACCTTGAGTGGGATAAAGAAATCCATGGGTGCAGGGATAAGGTGGTATTCGCCTCTCGGACCATTGCGACTTGAATATGGCAAGGTTATAAGCCCAGAGGATGATGAACCCTCGGGCAACTGGGATTTTACTATCGGTGGTATCTTTTGACAAAGGCAAATGATTCCCCTAGCTTCACGGTGTAGCACAACGGAAACATCGTCGAAAAAGCACGAATGGGAGAGAGGGTTAAAATACCCAAAAATACCTTAAGGAGGAGGGTAGGATGAGAAAGCTAATTGTGATCGGGATAATTCTGGGCCTGGTAATGGCCTATCCCCTTTATGCGGAAGCGCAGAGTTGCAAAATCGGGCTTGTTGACATGGCCAAGTTTCAGCAAGAGTCTGTGGCATTTCAGAGAATTAGACTCCAATTGGAGAAGAAGCTTAATAAACTCAAAGAAGAGCTTGATGCCAAAAAGCAGGAAATTGTGAACTTGGAGCAGGAGCTAAGAAAGCAAAGCCTGATGCTGAGTCTCGACGCGAAGGAAGACAAGGCCAGGGAACTTGAAAAGAAAAAGCGCTACTATAAGTACCTGTATGATGAGTTTAGCCAGGAAGCGCGGCAAGCACAGCAGGATGCCAAGCGCACAATAGCGAATGAGCTACAAAAGATTGTAGAGGAAATCGGCAAGAAGGAAGGGTACACCATTATACTAGATAAAGGTGTGGCAGGCCTCATTTACTACGATGATGCCATTGACATCACCGATAGGATTATTAAGGCTTACGACAAGATGAAAGGTAACGCTAAGTGATTAGAGGAGCATGGGGTCATAGATGGAAATTTCACTGGGTGAAGTTGCTGAGATTCTGCGCGGCAAGCTCCACGGAGATCCCAGAATCCGGATAAAGGGAATCAACTCCCTAGAGCACGCATCGGAATCAGACATTTCATTCTTTTTTTCTCAGCGTTACAAGGATCTTCTCAAGGCTACGAGGGCTTGCGCACTTATTGTGCCAGAGCAAGTTCAGGATTTTGCAGGCGCTCAGATAGTGGTGGACAATGCTGAGTTGGCTTATGCAAAACTTGCGAGCTTGTTTGCGCCAGAAGTTCCAAGGTACCCGGGGATAAGCGACAAGGCCTTTGTGCACAATAGTGCCAAGATAGCTCAGGGAGTATCGATTTACCCATTTGTTTACATTGCGGAAAGGGCGGAAGTTGCCGAAGGCACGATACTTTTTCCGGGTGTCTATATAGGCAAAGAGGTTTCCATCGGCTCGAACACGGTCATATACCCCAACGTCACCATACTAGAAAGGACTAGGATTGGGTCCGAAGTGATTATCCATGCCGGGACCGTAATCGGCAGCGATGGGTTTGGTTTCGTTCAACATGAAGGGGAATCCATAAAGATCCCTCAGCTCGGTTATGTGGAGATAGAGGATTA
>QMLZ01000003.1 GCA_003646995.1 Deltaproteobacteria bacterium
GAGTAGAACGCTGGCAGGTAGCTTTAAGGGCCTGGATCATAGTTCGCTGTCATAAGTCAAGCGCCTTTTTTATCTCGTCATCACGGTGTCCTATGATAATGGTATCACCAATAATTATTGTCGGGAAGGAGCAACTGGGATTAACCTTCCTGACCTCATCCAAGACCGCGGCCCTTTCCTCCCCTTCCAGTAGGTCTACATCCGTGTAATCAAACTTTACCCCCGAATCCTTTAAAAGCTCTTTGGTGGCTCTACAGTGCCCGCACGTGCTCAAGGTGTAAATCTTTATTGGTGGCTGCCCCATATTATTTCTCCTTTCCGATCAATGTTGTGACATTAATGGGCATTATTTTATTTCTGCTCTACATCTTTTTCTCAATTATTTGATACCTCGACCAAGATTAATGAGGCAGAGTAAAATTTTCAAGAACATATGTAACCGACAGGCAACCCAAAGCTCGTCGAGACCCGGGGGCCCTGATTTGCGGAGCGTTTGTTCTTGACTTCAGGAATGCACTCAGTATTTATTGTAAAATTCATACAACTGCCTCCGGCGCCGATGAGGGATCCAGCAGGATCAAGGTTCAGCACGCAAAGTGACCGCAAATGAAAAGATTGCCGAGTCTCTTATGGTCTTGGCCTCTGTATCTTGGTCGTAATGTCTTTCAAAAAAACACTTTTCCCCTTTAGAACCATACTGCCGTTGTTTAAGGCCAATATGTGGCCACTGTTGGTGGGTCTTGTCTGCCTGCTGCTCGTCGATCTCCTGCAACTTTTGATCCCTCTTGTAATAAAGCGGGGCATTGATTTGCTTACGCTCGGGATTGCCTCTACAGCAACCCTATTGCAGTTGGGTGGACTTATTTTGGCTATAGCCCTATTCATGTCATTATGCAGGTACACATGGAGACACTTGATTTTTGGTCATTCCCGGAAGGTTGAAGAGGCGCTCCGCAACAGGTTATTTTCGCATCTTCAGAGCCTTTCGCAATCATTCTTTCACAAATACAAGACCGGTGACCTAATGGCCCGGGCTATTAACGACATGAATGCTGTTCGGATGGCTGCCGGAATGGGACTGGTAGCGCTAACAGACGGCCTGATCCTCGGCCTTGCTGCCGCTTTCTTCATGATCTCCATAAATCCCAGGTTAGCCTTGATCGCCTTAATCCCTGCACCAATCATCGTCTTTCTTACGCGCATATTGACTCGGCGTATGTCCGTGGGATTCGAGAACGTGCAAAGGCAATTCTCTGAACTGACCGAGAGAGTGAGGGAAAGCTTTGCGGGCATATGGGTCATCAAGGCATTTAACCGCGAGCAGTGGCAATACGGAAAAGTCAGAACCGAGGGAGAGTGTTACCTGAAATACAACTTGAATCTCGCTAAGACACTTGCTCTATTCTTCCCACTCATGGCTGTTTTCACCAATACCGGCCTGGCCGTTGTCATATGGCTCGGCGGAAGAGAGGTGGTCCTGGGCCAGATAACCACGGGTGATTTTGTTGCATTTACGAGCTACCTCAACCTCCTCACTTGGCCTATGATGGCCATGGGATGGGTAACAAATCTTTTCCAAAGGGCAGCTGCCTCCATGAAACGTATCAATACCTTGTTGGAGGAGGACCCCGAGATCCGTGCTCCTTCCTCGCCTATTCCCCTAAAAGACATCAAAGGAAAAATCAGGATCACTAACCTCAGCTTCAGCTATGACGACCGTCTCAGTCCCATACTGGTAAATATATCGCTCAACATTGAAGCAGGCCAAACCCTCGCCCTTGTCGGCCGAGTAGGATGCGGGAAGACAACTCTGCTCATGGCTATGGTCAGAATGATAAAGGTTCCTCCTGCCACTGTCTTTTTGGATGATGTTGACGTGGTCAAGCTAGACCCTAAGGACCTGCGGCAGACTATAGGCTTTGTGCCGCAACAAACTTTCCTTTTTTCAGATACGGTTCGGAACAACATATTGCTTGGGCGTAAAGACATCTCCGAAGCCCAGATACAACGTGCTCTTCACATAGCCCGGGTTGCCGAAGAGATTGAGGAACTAGAAAACGGCATTGACACTGTCCTAGGGGAGAGGGGAGCCACCCTTTCTGGTGGTCAAAGACAGCGCATCATGCTCGCGCGAGCCATCGTTACGAACCCGCCCGTGCTGATACTCGACGACCCTTTGTCTATGGTGGATGTGCAAACCGAAAATGACATTCTCTCAAACCTTTTTAAAATCAGGCAGGGAAAAACAACCATTGTGGTGTCCCACCGCACCACAGCCCTTTCCAAGGCAGACAAAATCGCGGTGATGGACAAGGGGATAATTGTTGACATAGGACAACACTACACACTCCTGAGGAGAAGTGCTTTATACAAACGTCTTTATGAAAAAGGGAAATACTCGGAAGAATTGGAGAGTATGAACTAGATGCTTAAGGATTACGGGTACATTGAAGATGGCAAGTTAGGGAAGCCGTACGACATAAGGCTATTGAAAAGGCTTCTCAGGTATGCCAAGCCTTATCGCTCGGCGGTGGTACTAGCCCTTTTCTTTTCCCTTGTAATAACTGCTGCTGATCTTGCCATGCCCTATTTTTCAAAGATAGCAATAGACAGGTTTATTACTCCCTCGTGGTACAAGATAACGGTAGGAGCAGAAAGCGCCCAACTCATAGACAAGCTTAAGCCTTTGCTTTTAATGGAAAAGAATGGCAGATTTTTCGTTATTTCCAACTCTGACCTCAGGAAAATCGACCCGAGGGATCTACACAAATACAAAAAAAGCCATGTCATCGGAGAAAAACGCTTTTACCTCATTTCCAAAGATACGGACATTACCAGGGTGCCCGGTCATGTGAAAGAATCTATTGAACTCATGGCCGATGGCTCAAGGCTAATGCCTCTGGCTCAACTCAACACCCTTTCCTCGACATTGGTGGCCACCATCCGGCGAGGAGATCTCCGTGGACTGGGAATGGTGGGCGCGGTTTTGTTTTGCCTAATTATTGTTTCATTTACGTTTGGCTACTTTGAATACTACTTATTGGAGTATACAGGGCAACACATCATGCGGGACATCCGAACAAGCCTTTTTCGGAATATCCAGGCCCAGTCAGTCGCGTTCTTCAACAAGCATCCTGTGGGAAGGCTTGTCACAAGAGTCACTAATGACGTTGAAAACCTAAACGAAATGTTCAAGTCCGTGGCCATAACCCTCTTCAAGGACTTCTTTGTCCTGACCGGGATCCTCGGGGTCTTGTTCTACATGAATTGGCCCCTGGCACTTGTATGCGTTATACTTGTTCCGATTATCTCTTTTTTCACCTTTTTTTTCAGCTCCTTGGCCAGAGAGGCTTTCAGAGAGTTGCGGGCCAAAGTAGCAAAGATCAACGCATTTCTGAGTGAGAGAATTAGTGGAATGGCCATAATACAACTGTTCGCTGCAGAACGGGCCCAACAAGAAGACTTTATGCGAATTAACCATGAAAATTTTCTGGCAGGGATGAAGCAAATTAGGGTCTTCGCGGTTTTCATGCCACTGATGGAACTGCTGAGTTCTTTTGGGGTAGCTCTTATCCTTTGGTACGGCGGCAGCAAAGTGATTCAAGACCGCATGACATTGGGGGCACTTGTAGCCTTTATCAGTTATATACAAATGTTTTTCAAGCCCATACGAGACATCTCTGAAAAATATAACATCATGCAGTCCGCCATGGCATCCACGGAAAGGATTTTCCAGTTCATGGACTACAGGGAAATCATGCCTCAACCCAGAAATCCAGCAAAACCTCAGGTCATCAATGGACACCTCCTGGCAAATGACCTCTGTTTTTCCTACAAAAGGGGAGACCAAGTATTGCGGCATATTTCCTTGGAGATAAAGCCGGGCCAGACCGTAGGGATCGTGGGACCGACCGGAAGCGGGAAAACAACACTGGCAAATCTGCTCCTGAGAATGTACGATCCTGATGAGGGCTTTGTCTACATGGATGGGGTTGATTTGCGGGACTGGCCTCCTGGGTTACTACGCAAGCACCTAGCCCCTGTCATGCAGGATGTTTTCATCTTTTCAGGAACACTCAGAGACAATATCACCTTGGGAAGAAAGGATATTTCACCCCAGGATCTTGAACGGGCTTTACGGATAGCTAATCTCCAGGATTTCTTAAATAGACTTCCCGGCGGTCTTGATCATCCGGTGGGGGAAAGGGGATCCAATCTCTCATCAGGCCAAAGGCAGCTAGTATCATTTGCCCGGGCTTTACTAGGTAACCCCACAATATTGATACTTGATGAAGCCACCTCCAACGTAGACCCTGAAACGGAAGATTTGATACGAAATGCAGTCAGTAAGATAATCACCAATCAGACAACGCTTATAATAGCCCATAGACTCTCAACTGTAAGAAATGCAGATCAAATTCTGGTCCTACACAGGGGGAGAATTATCGAGCGCGGGACCCACCATGAATTGTTAGCCCTCCAGGGCGCCTACTATCGATTAAACAAGCTCCAAGAAAACTTCTGACACGACAATTACCCCTTGACATGGTACTTCCATTGGATATTTAATGAAAAAAGCTGTCTAAGCTCTTCAATTCTAGCTGGTTTTCAGGCTGCATAAGCTGCAGAGGAAAATGCAATGGGCATTTACTACCGCAAGGTACCGATACTATGGCCCCTGGAGGGATAACATCTCCCCAGGGGCTTCTCATTTTGTCAGGCTTGTACCATGTATTCGTCCTAGTTGTCCTCCTCCTGTTACTTGGGTGATTAGTGTCAATGCGGCTGTGAAAATTATCAAGCGTGTGACCGTGTGCTTACTGCTACCGGCCCTGACGCATGCTCGAGCAATCCCGTTAACCTGCCCCCTCCCGTAGATATCTTTGTTGTCGAGAATCCCCACTCCAGCCTCTGATCCCGTTTGGTGAGTGGCCAAAAAGCCAGAGCCTGGATAATTATCTGAAGATTTTTCAAGAAATCTAATAAAGGAGGAAACCATGAAAAGAGCAATGTTTTTCCTTGATCAAAAGGATATGCCTACCCATTGGTATAATATACAAGCAGACCTCCCCGAACCTCTTCCTCCGGTTCTACACCCAGCTACTGGGAAGCCCATAGGGCCTGAAGATTTGGCGCCCCTCTTTCCGATGGAACTCATAAAACAGGAGGTGAGCACAGAGAGGTGGATTGAAATTCCGGAAGAAGTGCAGGATGTATATAGGTCATGGAGACCTACTGTGCTCCACCGAGCTTACCGACTTGAAAAGGCCCTCGATACACCGGCAAAGATATTCTATAAATACGAAGGCACCAGCCAGGCCGGCAGCCACAAGCCCAATACTGCAGTGGCACAGGCATACTATAACAAGAAAGAAGGCATAAAGCGTCTGACCACCGAAACCGGTGCAGGGCAGTGGGGGAGCGCTTTGGCTATGGGTTGCTCCTTTTTCGGGGTGGAGCTGAAGGTTTACATGGTGAGGATAAGCTATGACCAAAAGCCGTATAGAAGAATCCTCATGGAGACATGGGGCGCCAAATGCGTCCCGAGCCCAAGCCCCGATACCAAAGCCGGCAGGGAAATGTTAGAAAAATGGCCTGATTGCCCTGGAAGCCTGGGACTGGCCATCAGTGAGGCTGTAGAGGATGCTGTTACCCGTGATGACACCCATTATTCCCTGGGCAGCGTGCTGAACCACGTGCTTCTGCATCAGACCATCATTGGAGAGGAAACCCGCAAACAGATGGAAATGGCTGATGCCTATCCTGATATTATTGTGGGGTGCATAGGAGGAGGATCCAATTTTGCGGGACAATTCCTGCCTTGGATCAGGGACAAGATAAGCGGGGACAAGCCAGACCTCAGGATCATATGTGTTGAACCTGAAAGCTGCCCAACCATGACACGCGGAATCTATGCATATGACTTTGGAGACACTGCTGGGATGACACCGCTGCTCAAGATGCATACTTTGGGTCACTCTTTTGTTCCACCGCCTATTCATGCCGGCGGCCTTAGATACCATGGCATGGCCCCAATAATATGCCATTTGTACAACCTTGGCCTGATAGAGGCCGTTTCTGCTCCGCAGACAGCGGTATTTGAGGCAGGTGTAAAGTTCGCTAGGACAGAAGGCATAATAACAGGGCCCGAACCATGCCACGATATCAAGGTGGCGATAGACGAAGCCCTCAAGTGTAGGGAGTCTGGACAATCTAAAACGATCCTTATCGCCCATAGCGGTCACGGTCACTTTGATCTAGCCGCTTATGACGCCTATCTTTCCGGGAAACTCCGTGATTATGCCTTGCCTGAAGAAGAAATCAGAAAGGCGCAGGAGGAACTGCCCAAAGTAGGCGAATAATGTTAAAAGATCGGTCTGGGAGGGATTTCAGGTCAATGCCTGAAACCTCTCCCATTAACCTTGGTCAAGACCCTTGTCTTGAGGATGGAAATGAGAAGAACCAGCAAGCCCCCTTCCAGCAACACGGCAGTATATTGTCCCGAGCTGGGGCAAATTGTGCAATTTTCCTATTGCAGGAATGGTGGTGAGGGAGTTCCATGTCCCAAGATCACAATGTGCTGGTATGATGTGTTCTTGGTCGAGCAATATCTGAGGGAAAATCTTTCCTCCTGCGAATGGGACAAGTTTCTCGCTCAAAGGGCCAAACACAGGTTTGCGGTGGTGCTGGAGGCCATGGCAAAATATTAAAGATTGAATGTCCCCCTACCCCTCATACGTGATTATTCTCTGCCACGATAAAACTTCCAGTATTGCACCATTCTGGCCAGTACATTGACCGCCGTCTCAGGGGTTTGATAAAAAACTCCGCTGTATCGTTTTCCCTCAACAGGTCTTACTGTGCCCTTGTCTGATCTGGTCAATGAGACACCGATAACCGGTTTTTTGTACCTCTCCATCAGATCCACCATCGTGGCAACGTACTCTTCCTCATAAGAATCGACAAAGCTCACTATCTCATCCAGTTCCTCCTGTGATGCATCTGGGTCTGCCCTCCGTGTAGAGTCCACCAGCAGCCGCACCAGCTCTGTTCTACCAATAATGCCCAAGCTTATCACTGCATCTATCCGATCGGTTTTCAGCAGCTCTTCCACAGCTACAACAGGAACTTCCGTATCCCTTGTCCCCACGAGGTCAACCGGGTTCCCCTTACTCCAGAATGGGGGAAGATACTTGTTAAGCCGTTTTATTATGGAATCAGGAATGGGCGGTACCCTTAGGCCCTTTTCGTTGCAGGTATCAGCTGTTACAACCCCCCAACCTCCGCCCAGGGTCACAATCCCTACCCTGTCACCCTTGGGCAACGGCAAGGAAGAAAAGCCCGCTGACAGATCCAGAAGTTCGGCAGGGGCATCTACACTCAAGATACCAGCCTGCCTGCAGGCGGCACGAAATATTGGATATTCACCCCCCATCGAGCCTGTATGAGAGGCTGCTGCTGCCTTTCCTGCAGAGGTCCTTCCTCCTTTCAGGACAATAACCGGCTTTTTCCTGTTCACTCTTCTTGCCGCCTCTAAGAAGGTTCTGCCTTGGCCCACATTTTCCATATAAAGCATTATAATCCTAGCCCGATCGTCCTGCTCTAAGAATTCAAGGTACTCGGCACATCCGAGCATGGCCTCATTGCCTGATCCCACGAACTGGGAAATGCCTATGCCTTGGTGACTGGCCCAGTGAACAAGCTGGTTGCCAAGGTTCCCTGATTGGGATACAAAAGCAACTCCTCCAGCCCGCGGTCTCGTGTGTGCACCGGTGGCAAAAAGTTTGGCATAAGGAGAAATGATTCCCATGGTATTGGGTCCCACCAGAGCCATTCCGTAGTGCCGGCAGATCCCAACAATCTTTCTTTCCAACTCGGCGCCCTCTGCGCCTACTTCACTAAATCCAGAACTTATAACTACAACGCCTTTGACTCCCTTTTTTCCACAATCCTCTACCACTGAAGGCACCAAAGACGCAGGAACCGTTACAAAGGCAACATCAACATGTTGAGGGATATCAGTGACTTTTTTGTATGCTTTCAAGCCACAAAGGGATGATTTCTTGGGATGCACGGGAAATATCTTCCCTTCAAACCCTCCCGCAATAATGTTGGTTAAAATCAACTGCCCCCACTTTCCAAACGACAAGGACGCGCCAACAACTGCTACTGCCCCTGGATACAAAACAGCATTCAAGTCCGCCCGGCCCATGTGTCCCTGTACGTCCATATAGCGATCAACGCTTGCACTCGCTTCCATTCAGGTTTCACCCCCGCTCAATGTTATTTCTAATCAGAGGTCTCTTTCTGTTCCTTCCCCACAACCAGACCGTTCTTGAAATTCACAACGTAGCCATCAGGATAAAAATAATGAACAGTCCACCGGTTACGTCTCCTGTGTTCCTTGGTGATCTTTATCGGCTTGCCAAGTAACTCAAGAACCTGCTTCTGGCTCATGCCTTTTTCTATTTTTGCGAAGTTGTCCACTTCGAAAGGGATTTCCTCATACGGTTGCATCTCTTCCTCACTCAGGGGAAATCCTTTTCCCCTGGGTTGGCCGGCAACATCCGCACAGACACCTAGGCAAATCGCCATTAGGCCTACCACTAAAACCATTGCCATTGCCTTTTTCATCTTTCACCTCCGAGCTATCGAAAATTCCGCTCTGTAAAATATAAACATCATCGCAAGGTTTTGCTAATTGGTCAATAATTCAGTCATCTCATTTCCGCACCAGGTCATTTGTGCTATGATGATTTTGTATATAGGTCTGAAATTCACCATACGGGAGAATCGACAGTTCGAGCCATGGAACGTTATCGGGACTTTAATCGATTTCTTCGTGAAAGGTTCGGTGAGCGAGTCCATAAGATCGCTTTGGACGCGGGGCTAACCTGCCCAAACAGAGACGGAACCATTTCCACTAAAGGATGCATTTTCTGTGATCGCTTGGGGTCTGGAACCGGGGCGTTCTTGGATCACGGTCTTAGCATCTCGGAGCAAATGGCCCGTGCAAAGGCCTTCATTCAAAAACGTTACAAGGCCAGCAAGTTCATAGCCTACTTTCAGTCTTTCACCAACACTTATGGGCCGGTGGATACGCTGAAAAAGCTGTATGATACAGCACTTTCCCACAGCGAGGTTGTAGGATTAGCCGTAGGCACACGGCCGGATTGCATAGACAAAGAGGTATTAACCTTGCTCCAGTCATACGCGGATCAATACATGGTGTGGTTGGAGTTGGGGCTTCAATCTGCTCATGACGAAACGCTGAGGCGAATAAACAGGGGGCATGACGTAGGCTGCTTTGTGGACGCTGTTGAACAGGCCACCCAATTTGAGCTGAATATCTGCGTCCACGTTATATTGGGATTACCTGGTGAAGATAGAAATGCGATGATGGATACGGCCAGGTTTATTTCAAGGTTGCCTGTCCAGGGGATAAAGATTCACCTCCTATACGTAGTCGATGATTCACCGTTAGCAACTCTGTACAAACAAGGCAAAATAAGGTGCCTTGAAAGAGAAGAATATGTGGACCTTGTGGTTGACTTTCTGGAACTATTGCCGCCCGGCTTGATAATCCAACGCCTTACGGGTGATCCCCCAAGGCATTCGAAATTACTGGCACCTCAATGGGCCAGGCATAAACTACGAACTTTGGAACTCATCAGAACCAGACTTGAGGAGAGAGATACATGGCAAGGGAGGCTACACAAGAGTTGTTCATCTACAGAATAAGGCACAAAGATCTATTGTTGTACTTGGCATCTTCAAAAAGAGGGGCAGTAAGGGTATGCATCCGAATGAATGAAGCACCCGAGCCCGCAGAGCTTTTTGCTCGGATGTTCCCCGGGGCCAAAATTTTTCCCGGTGCCGAGGAAAATTCAAACTTAGTGAAGGCGCTAAAATCTGCCCTCGAGGGAAAGGCTATGGATGAATTGCCTCTCGACGTGAGGCTGACACCCTTTCAGCACGCAGCATACATGGCCATTTCCCGCATTCCTTATGGTCACACCTTGACATACGGCCAAGTCGCCAAGACCATGGGGCACCCGTCAGCGGCGCGGGCAGTTGGACAGGCGATGAAATCCAACCCCCTGCCTCTCATATTTCCTTGACACCGCGTGGTGGCCGCCGGTGGACTCGGCGGATTTAGTGGGGGAATAGCGATTAAGAAGTATCTGCTTCGCCTTGAAGGTATAATAATCTAAAGTTAGGCCATTTGCCAGGGTTTCGCTGTTTCAGGCCAAAGCCATAAACTGTACGGGATCCGGCTTTGCCTCAGAAGGCGGCCAAGAATTCCTCTATCCCCTTGAGGTCGCCAACTGGCCAATAATGAACTTCTCTATCCTTGGGCGCAATTTTTTTCACCAATCCTATTAAGACGGTCTTCGGCCCCACCTCCACGAAATGCACAACCCCCTCTGATAACATCTTCATTACTATATCGTACCACCGCACCGGGCTAACCAGTTGGTTAGCCATGAGATCTTTCATAGCGTAAGGATCGCTTTCCTCTTTGGCCGTAGCATTGAAAAGGATTCGAGACTGCGGGGGAGAAAAGCGCACACTTTCCATAAATTCGCGGAATTCATTTACAGCTCCCTTCATGAGAGGAGAATGCCACGCTCCGCTAACCTTAAGCGGTATAGCCTTCTTTCCTTTCTCTTTTACCATAACAGTGGCCCTTGATAAGGCCTGCCTTTCACCAGTAATCACTATTTGCTCGGCAGTATTATGGTTTGCAATGGCTATAGGTCCTTCGCGCGAGGCATCCCTTACAATCGCTTCCACTTCTTCGATTCCCATTCCCATTACAGCCACCATCCCCCCTGGGTTCGCCTCTGCCTCCCGTTGCATCAGCTCTCCACGCTTGCTTACCAGTCTCAGCGTGTCTTCTTGGCTCAATACACCAGCCCCGGCAAGGGCTGCATATTCACCTAGGCTGTGGCCGGCGGAGATATCCGGCTTTATGCCAGAGTCATTAAGAATCTGGAGACAGGCAAGACTCACAACGGAAATGGCGGGTTGAAGATTCTCCGTTATCGTCAACTCCTCCATTGGACCATCGAAACATAGTCTTGATATGGGCTTGCCACATATGGAGTCCACTTTCTCAAACAGCTTCCGAACATCCGGAAATCGTTCACAAAGATCCTTCCCCATTCCCACAATCTGGGAACCTTGCCCTGGAAACAGAAATGCTATCTTCCCTTGCATAAAGATCTCCTCCGTTGCTCAATCTTGTCTACCTAATAGTCAAATTAGCCTGATATGGCAATAAAAATAGGATAATTTGTCAGACGTGGAAAAGAAGTGAAAGAAAGATTCCCTTAGACCTCTTGCGGCTCTCCCACCTTTTGTTTGAAGAGTTGATCCAGGGCGATTTCATATTCTCTGGTGCCAGGTATCAGGGAGCGATTCCTGGCCAGCTGCGCCATAACTTCTTCCTCAGCCTTTTCAAACTGAACGTTGATCTTGCTGATGACATCATTGATGACTTTGTATATCTCTTCGTCGGTGCCATAGACGTCTATCACATTGGGATCATTTATCAGCACCTCCATTACATACTGGGTCATGTACAGAGAGTATGGGTTAGGCCTGGGAACAAGATTTCTTATGGGAGCAATAAAGTATTTAAAATCGAACTCAGAACTCTTGAGCGCCTTTTTCAGTCCTTGCAGAACCAGCTCGCTGACTGCAGCCGGATTATCAGTTTCAATTATCTTGTTCATCAAAAGGGCTTGGGTAAGCTTGTTATGGATCTCATTCAACTTAAACTTAAAAAATCGGTCGCGTTGAAACGCTTGTTGTCGTTCCTTCCTCTCCAACCGATTAATCAGCTTATCCTGAACCCTCCCGCTGTCAAATCTTCTCATACCTATTCCGTAACCAGTTTGCGCGGTGACACCCCTCCTGGGGGTATCACCGCTGTGAGCTAAGAATCTTTCCCGCCTGTCTTATCCTTCTTTTTTTCAGACGCTGAGACCTGTTTTTTGTCTTCTTTTGACTTTGAAGTTGTGCTTGTTGACCTAGACCCATAATCGGTCACATACCAACCACTGCCTTTAAGGTGAAAGGTACTGTGTGAAATCAGCTTTCTCATTTTCCCACCACAAACCTCGCATTTCTCCAGCGGGGGATCTGAAAATTTTTGCCAGGCTTCTGTCTGATGACCACATTTAGTGCATTCATATTCATATATAGGCATTCCTCGCACCTCCCTACATCAAGCAGCCTCTAATGTTTTATTCAACACCCTACCACAGGATGAATACTTACGGTCACTTAGTTTGTCTGGGCTCCCAACCCGACTCTACAAACCCTGTGCCCTTCGTAGCAGCCCAAAACATAATCTAGATCTCTTATCGGCACTTTTCGTAAGATCCGGTAAGTCAGTTCATGGACCCGCTTTTCTTCCTCTTCTTTTACCTCTGCAGCCACATCAAAGCGCTGTATAAAACTACTGAAACGTACAATGTGAATAAGCTCATGTGTAAATATGTAAAGCATCAGGGGCAGCAGTCTGAGCCTTCGGTCCCCTGCTATGGCTGAAAGTATCTTTTCATCTTCCAGAAGGATAAAATAGTAGTCTTTTCCTCTTACCCTCGGCCACAGCAATTCTCCTGCATTTAACCCTTTGTTCAAAATAGCAAAAACATCTTGAGGCACCGCTAAATGCTGCCACGCGGCCTTAGGTTTCACATCATAGGGATGACGTCTCCACTGGCCCGACGAGAACTTATAATAATCGGAAATTATCTCCTCGGCAATCCACAATGCCTCACTAACAGTGGCCATCTCTTGATGTGAAAAAGACCATAGTTCCATGTTCAAAGACCTTGGCTCGGGAAAAAGATAGGAGCTAAGTCAGGAATGTCAATGGAAAAAATGTGGTGGCGGTGACTGGACTCGAACCAGTGACTCTGCGGATATGAGCCGCATGCTCTGACCAACTGAGCTACACCGCCACAACCATAAATTTATAGTTTATCTAATCTGCCCTCAATGTCAATAGAAAAGCCATTCCAGCCTATCCCAGATCTGCCTAGGCCCAAGTTCTCCTGCCGCGTCAAAAGCGCCATACTGTGGCGCATTCGATACGGCCCATGTGGCTAACAGGTTACACCTTGCAATTGCTGGATATTGGTAATAAGTTGAAATAACAGGCTTTTTTATTTTAAACATCCCTGGCACGTAAATTGCGTAAATACATCTTAGATCTGGGGTGTTCGTTATACCGTATTTGGGGGATTCTCCATTATCTTAGGAGAAAAGAGGAAAGATTTAATTTTGGTAGACGGCACTTCCGGATCTTTTTTGTTAAGGGGCAGGCAATGCCTGCCCCTTTTCTCTGACAACCATTACGAGCAGCAAATTAGAGGTACTTTTTTACTTCCTCGGTCAGGGCAGGAACCACTTCAAATAAATCTCCCACAACACCGTAGTCTGCCTTTTGAAAGATAGGTGCATCGGGATCCTTATTGATCGCCACAATGATCTTGGATGTACCCATTCCAGCCAAATGTTGAATCGCACCGGAGATTCCGCAGGCTATATACAGGTTAGGGGAGACCACCTTACCTGTTTGTCCCACTTGGTCAGAGTGAGGTCTCCATCCAGCATCGACCGCCGCACGGCTCGCTCCTACTGCAGCCCCTATCAGGTCTGCAAGCTCTTCCAAAATCTTGTAGTTTTCAGGGCCTTTCATTCCACGGCCGCCTGATACTATCTTGTCTGCCTCCGTAAGCTCTATCCTTCCACTCTCATCCTTCATTACTTCCACGACCTTGGTTTTCAGCACATCGTCTGAAAGCTGCAAGCTGGCATCGATGATTTCAGCAGTTCTCGAAGTGTCCGGCTCATTTACCGCCATAACATTTGGTCTTGCAGTGGCCATATTCGGCCAGCTGTTTTCAAAGGCCACCTTGGCATAAGCCTTTCCTGCATAGATAGGCCTAATGGCTATAAAATTACCGTCTTCTACCTTAAAGGCCGTGCAATCTTGGGCCATGGCCACACCTAGTCTCGCTGACAACCTCGCTGATAGATCTTTTCCTTGTGCTGAGGCACCCATTAACAGCACCGCAGGATCATTCTCCTTGACCAACTGTGCGATTACCTCAGTGTATGCATCGGTAGTATAAGGATCCAATTTTGGGTCATCTGCCACGATTACTTTATGCGCCCCATAATGAGCCAGCTCTGCAGCCTTTTCCTTTATATTGGAACCCAGCAAGACAGCAGTGAGCTCCTGGCCAAGGGCATCAGCAATCCTCCGCCCTTCACTTACAACCTCATACGTAACCTTGCGCAGTTCTCCATCTCTTTGTTCTGCAATCGCCCATACTCCTTGTGCCATTTTATCACTCCTTATGCAAAAGTTTGTCTTTGCTTATTATCATGCCTGAGTATTGAGTTTCGTTGACCATCCGAGGCTAAGCCTTACAACACTTTCGCCTCTTCATGAAGCAACCTCGCCAACTCTGCAGCCTTTTCCTGTGGGGTTTCACCTTCAATGATCTTGCCCGGCTTCCTTTCAGGTGGCGGAGTAAGCTCCACGATCTTCAGCTTCCTTGCCGCTTCGCCGAACTCCCCTGCATCAAGCCCCAGGTCCGCAAGGCTCTTCTCCTCCAAAGGTTTCTTCTTGGCTTTCATGATGCCAGGTAGGGATGCATACCTGGGCTCATTAAGGCCCTTTTGGGCCGTTATCAGAACCGGAAGACTTGACTCTATCACGAGCGTCTGCCCTTCAACCGGCCTGTGCACCTTAACTGTGCTCTGATCCTCGGCGATTTCGACCTTTATGCCCAGGGAAATGTGAGGGATGCCCAGGAACTCCGCCACACTTGCACCTACAAGACCCAAGTCGTCATCTATACCTCTTTGACCAGTAAAGATTATATCATATTCAAGATCTTTGATAGCCGCAGCAAGGGCCTTGGCTGTAGCCAGGGAGTCACTTCCTTCAAGGGCTTCGTCAGTGATCAAGATCCCCTTATCGGCCCCCATGGCCAAGGCGGTTCGGATCGCCTCGGTAACCCTTTTTGGGCCCAAGCCTACTATTGTCACCTCGCCGCCGAATTTCTCCTTTATGCGCAATGCTTCCTCTACACCAAACTCATCATAGGGATTCATTATCCATTTGATGTCATCCTCGACGATTGACTTTCCATCCGGAGCGATTTTTATTTGTGTCTCCGTATCAGGTACCTGTTTTAAGCAAACTATGATATTCACTTTTCTCCTCCTTTCGTGAGCGTTACTTGGTTTGACCTGGGAGCATGTCCTGGGCCGGTGCCTTCATACCCTCCAGGAAATACTGACTGATTTGGAAAGCAGCAGTCTTAATATCATAATCCTTTCTAGATGACAACACCCAAAACCTCGACATCTCATCCAACGCACCAAAAAAGGCCCTTTTTGCTATTCCTGGCACTACGTCTGACCTAAACAGGCCTTTTTCTTGTCCTTCACGAATTATCCCAGCGATGATGTCGAGGTACTTAGCAAATTGCTCGTTTTTGTATTCCTTTATAAATTTACTGCTTTGGCGAAGTTCGACCTGGATGATCTCCGCCATACTCTGGTTTTCTTCCACCAGTCTTAAGTGAGTCAAAGCAAAGGTCCTGAGCTTCTCCGCAGGATCATCAAGGGCTGAAAGCTTGGCCTCCATGTTCTCTAAAACCAGCCTCATTTGTTCCTCGAAAAGGGATATAAGAATATCATCCTTGTTTTCGAAATATATGTATATGGTACCGTCGGCCACTCCTGCTTCCCTTGCAATATCAGCGACCCTTGATTGAAAGAAGCCCTTTTCGGCAAAGACCTTTGTTGCCGCCTCTATAATACGCAAGTACTTCTCACTGTCCCTTTTTTTTGCCATTTGCAGTCCGATTCCCACTTTATGAATGATTATTCATTCAAAAGTTTTTAACACTGAAGAGGCCTCAAGTCAAGCTTTGTAGGCTCTTGCTTGCAAAAAAAACCATGGTATTATATCTTGACAATTAAAGGGGGAATAAATTAGATTCCTTCAGTCTATCCCACTACGAAAGGCTGGTGATAAACTGGTAAGTATCGTGAGGTTAAGGGCTAATTGGGCATAAACATTATTGGATAAGGAGGAGGCGTCATGCGGAAATTCTTAATTTCGGCAACGGCACTTGTATTTGTCATCTCTTTCATGGTTTTTGGCCTGGGCCCGGCTCATGCTAAAACCATTAAGGTAGGAGCAGTAATCAATCTGACCGGGCCTGCATCCACATGGGGCCAATTTCATGCAAAGGGCATGAAAGATTACATGAGGTACGTTAATGAGGTCAAGGGTGGTGTTGCCGGAAACAAGATCGCTCTTACCATAGTGGACCACGGGTACAAGGTTCCTGAAGCCATCAAGTATGTAAAGAAATTCTGTACCCAGGACAAGATGGACATGATTGCCACCTGGGATGCGGGCTCAGGAATCATGTGCAAGCCCATATTCCAGAAATATAAGGTGCCCGACATCAACTTTTCTACTTACCAAGGCTTCCTCAAAGCTCCTATTGATTACGCATACCTGCCTTTCGGCAGCTACATAATGGATAGTTACGCCCTTCTGGAATACATCAAGAATATCCACAAGGGATCCGGAGCTCCTAAAGTGGGACTTCTCACCTACAACAATGCTTACGGGAAGTACATTCACAGCCCGTGCAAGGCCTATGCTGCAAAACACAACATCAATATTGTTGGCATTGAGGAATTTCCTCCCAAGACCCTGGATCTCAACACGGAGCTTTTGCGGCTTAAGCAAAAGGGAGCCCAGTACATCGTTGTGCAAATGCTGCCCTCAGCAATCATCATGGCCCTTCAATCGGCAGACAGGGTAAATTACAAGGTTCCTTTCTTTGGTACATGGACATCAACTGACCCCGATTTCTTCCGTCGCGGAAAGGGTCTTATCAGGGATCGTGTTTTCATGCAGTTTCCTGGCTGCCTGCCTGCCGACAACAACGCAGGATACAAGCTGCTCAAGACCCTCTGGGATAGCTACAAGACTGTCAGCTCCTTTGATTCATCTTACTGGGAAGGCGTAGTCATTGCAGCCATTATGGTGAGGGGGTTCGAGAGGGCGCACGAAAAATTTGGCAAGGTCAACAACATAACCATAAACCAAGCCCTGCAGACCTTTAGAAATGAAGACTTCGGAGGCCTTGTCCCACCTGTGACTTACACCAATACTGATCACAGTGCCTCTTTTAAGGCAAGGATAGTGCAAATTCATGAGGATGGGACCTACACCCCCTTGACCAACTTCTGGGAACCAGGGAAAGAAAAGGTACAAATAATTCGATGAAAGCGTTCCGTGGTGAACCGAGCATCTTCGCCTCCGCTCGCCCGGAAGACCGCCGGGCCGAGTTGGAGGTGAAGAATTTGACCCTGAGGTTCGGCGGCATAACGGCCCTTAATAAAATTAATCTGTCGGTCCACACTGGCGAGCTTGTTGCCATCATCGGCCCCAACGGGGCCGGAAAGACGAGCCTCTTGAACTCCATCACTGGGTATTACAAGCCCCAGGAAGGCCAGATCTTCTTCAACGGTGAAGAGATCACCCGTATGCCACCACACCACCTCACCAAAATAGGGATTGGCAGAACCTACCAAAACATCGAGCTGTTTCCCGGCATGACGGTTTTGGCCAATATGCTTTTGGCCCGTCATGTACATTCTCATTACAGCGTTGCCAAGGCCGCATTTTTTACCAAAGGTGTTCGAGAAGAGGAAGTCAGTCACCGCAAGGTTCTTGAAGAATTAATAGACTTCCTGGAAATGCAGTCTATTCGAAAGCAATTGGTCGGTTCTCTCCCTTACGGCATGAGGAAACGAGTGGAACTTGGGCGGGCATTGGCTCTAGAGCCCAAGCTGCTTATTCTTGATGAGCCATTTGCGGGCATGACCTTAGAAGAAAAAGAGGACATGGTCAGGTTCCTGATGGAGCTCAATGAGGCATGGAATCAGACCATGATCTTGGTCGAGCACGACATGTCCATAGTTATGAGCATATCCCAGCGCATCGTGGTCTTGGATTTTGGGGTAAAAATCGCAGAGGGAGCACCTGACTTTATCCAGAATCACCCTCAGGTGATTAAGGCCTACCTGGGTGATACCCATAAACTATAAAACCTGTGAAAAATAGCTTACGATGAACAAGGGCAAGAACATCCAAAGAGCAGACCCCGAATTTCTGGGTTCTATGGAGCAGTACACCATTCCCCAGATACTCTCCAAACAGGCCGAACGACTTGGAGACTCCCACACAGCCCTTCGAGAAAAGGCTTACGGCATATGGGAAACCTTTACGTGGAAAGATTATTTCAGGTACTCCAAGATGGTTGGTCTTGGTCTAAAGTCCTTGGGCCTTAAAAGGGGAAACAATGTAGGCCTTATACTAGATAACCATGTGGAATGGTTATTTAGCGAAGTGGGGACCCAAGCTGTCGGCGGGGTGACAATACCATTATTCACTTCTGCGGTAGCCAAAGAGTTGGTCTACGGCCTCAACAGAGTGAAGGCACGGTACGTTGTCGTCCAGGATCAAGAGCAAGTGGATAAACTCTTAGGAGAGCGCGACCAACTTCCTGACGTTGAAATGGTGATCTATATTGATCCCACAGGAATGAGGAATTACCGTGATAATCCCTGGTTGATAAGTTTTGCCCAGTTACTCGAGCTTGGCCAGGAGCTTGACGAGGAGCAACCCGAGCTTTTTATAAAAGAGCTCTGGGAAGGCAAACCCCAAGATATTGCCCTGATGCTGATGACCTCCGGTACCACGGGGCTTCCCAAGATGGTTATGCTGGCCCATGAAAATATCCTGGAAATGGGTAGGAAATGGCTTGAGACTGCGCCTGTCGGGATTGGGGATAACTGGATCTCCATAACGCCTACCGCATGGATCGTTGATCAGATGTGGGGCCTTGGCATCACCCTGCCGGGGGGAATGGTGATGAATTTCCCCGAGACCCATGAAACCGCAACCCAGGATTTTAGGGAGATAGGCCCAACTGTAATAGTGACGTCATCCAGATTCTGGGAGGATCTGGCCTCTACCATCAGGGTTAAGATCAGTGACGCAGGATTCATCAAGAGATGGCTATATAGCCTTTCCCAAAAAGTTGGAACCTCTGTGGTCGACTTGGAATCCGAAGGTAAGGAAGTGCCCGTTCATCTAAGAGCGTTAAAATGGTTAGCTTATAGAATAGTATCTCTGCCTTTAATGGACAGAGTTGGCTGCCTGGGATTTCGCGCCGCGTACACGGGGGGGCACCCCATTAGTCCCGACGTGATAAGGTTCTTCCGAGCTAACGGCCTGAACCTAAAACAATGTTATGGCCTCACTGAAGCGGGCGGTATCTTCCAGGTACAACCTGACGGCGAGGTGAAGCCTGAGACAGTGGGCAAACCTCTACCTAGGACCGAGGTCCGTATAGCCGAGGATCAAGAGGTTATTGTAAAGAGCAAATCTGTGTTCAAGGGATACTACGAGAATCCGGAAGCAACGGAAGAAGCCCTTAAAGACGGTTGGTTTCATACAGGAGATGCGGGGTACCTTGATGATGATGGCCATCTCCTTATCATCGGCCGGAAACAAGACATTATGCGCACCAGGGATGGAGAGGCGTTCTCTCCTGACTTTATTGAAACTAGGTTGAAGTTTAGCCCTTATATCAAAGAGGCGGTGATATGGGGTGAAGGCCAACCTTATATTACCGCATTTATTAATATAGACTTCGGGAACGTGGGAAATTGGGCCGAGGAGAGAAGAATACCTTATACCACTTACACGGACTTGTCTCAGCAGCCTGCAGTGGAAGAATTGATAAGGGGAGAGATCAAAGAGGTCAATACCCAGCTTCCCGGACCGATGCAGATCGTTAAATTCATACTTTTGTACAAGTTGCTTGATGCCGACGACGAGGAACTCACTCGTACCGGCAAGGTACGACGCGGTTTCGTCTTCAAGCAATATAGAGAGCTCATCGACGCCATGTATTCAGACAAGAAAGAACTGCCTGTCAAAGGAGAGGTCCGTTACAGGGACGGGACGGTGGGAACAATCGAAACCACAGTAAGAATCTTGGAGGTTTAGTACCAAGAACTGTTCATACGGCCTGTGACCTCATTGGTGGTAAAGGAGGGAGTTTTGTGACATGGAATTCTTTTTTCAACTTTTGGTAAACGGCCTTTCCATTGGGTTCCTGTATGCCCTCTCTGCACTGGGCTTTGTAATGATCTTCAAGTCCAGTAGTGTACTCAATTTTGCCCACGGAGAACTCTTGGCCATAGGAGCTTTTATCTTCTTGGCTCTATCGGTTTGGGCAAAGCTCCCGATTATTGTTGCCTTCGGACTCACCCTTATAGGAAGTTTCGCCTTGGGATTCATAATTGAAAGATTTTTTCTAAGGCCCCTAATAGGGGAGGCTCTGATCGAGGTTATTATGCTCACCGTCGGCCTCGCCGCCATGTTCAAGGGCCTGCTGCTGTTCATTTTTGGTGGCGACACCCAAAGCTACCCCCAATTTTTGCCTGAAAGCCTCTCAATCCATTGGGGAAACATTGAGATACCCTCTGTCTATGTTGCCACTTTTATTATCGGCCTTATTTTCCTGGGGCTCTTTGGCTTTTTCTTTAAATACTCCTCTCAGGGGATCTACATGAGATCTGTGGCTGACAATCAACCGGCAGCACTGTCTTTAGGTGTTCACGTGCGCAGGGTGTTCGCACTGTCTTGGGCGATTGCTGCACTTGTCTGCGCCATGAGTGGTATCGTTTTGGGAATTATCAATGGCGTCAATGTTCACGAGCTCAGTTCTATAGGATTGAAAGTCTTTCCTGTAGTTATATTAGGGGGCCTGGACAGTATTGGAGGGGCCATATTGGGAGGAATTATAATAGGCCTATTGGAAACCTTCACCGGCGGCTACGTCTCCACATCCCTTAGGGAAGTGATCCCTTATATTGCTCTTGTCTTCATCCTTATGGTCAAGCCCTATGGATTGTTCGGCCTTGTGGAGATAGAAAGAGTCTAATTCAGGAGAGGTTCTAACTGCAAATGCGAAGACTCCGATTTCACCCTTGCGGGAATTTCAGAGAGACATACCAAGAGGAACTGACGATTTTTGAAACCGACTTTGGAAGGCTCTGGCTCATTATAGGCCTGATCCTTCTATTTGGAGTTATACCGTTTGTATCCTCTTCCTATCTCCTTTATGTTCTGAACTTGGTCGGAATTTACGCTATTGCAGCCATTGGGTTAAATATTCTTATTGGTTACACCGGCCAAATCTCACTCGGCCACGGCGCCTTTTTCGGAGTCGGTGCTTACACAGCGGCTATACTTGCCACAAAAGCGAACCTTCCCTTCTGGGCCGCAGTCCCGCTTGGCGGAGTAATGACGGCGGCAGTGGGAATGATCTTCGGCATACCTTCAGGAAGACTCAAGCATCTTTACCTCACCATAGCCACACTCGCTGGACAGTTCATTATGGAATACGTTTTTGTGCACTGGGACAGTCTTACCGGCGGGGCAGACGGCATAGTGGTCACTGGAGCTACACTGTTCGGTATAGACCTCGGAAATGACAGAAGCTTTTATTTCGTAATATTTGTGTGTTTCGTTCTCATGACATGGATCGCTGTAAACCTCATGCGGACCCGTTATGGCAGGGCCTTCATAGCAATTAGAGACAATGACAGGGCAGCAGAGGGAATGGGCATACCCCTTTTTGGGTATAAACTTCTTTCATTTGCCATCAGCTCCTTTTATGCTGGTTTTGCTGGTGCCCTTTTTGCTTACTATACCATGAGTATAACCCCCGAGCCGTTCAATCTGTGGCTTTCCATAGAATTTATAGCCATGATCATCATCGGGGGTCTGGGAAATATCCCCGGTTCAGTATTCGGAACAATCTTTATCGTTGCACTCAATGAATCCCTTAGTGCTCTTACCCAGTATCTTATGAACTTGGGCGCCGCCTCAAACATAGCGATAACGATTGCCCCACTGAGGGAATTCGTCTTTGGAATGGCTATCATCCTTTTCATCATATTTGAACCCAAGGGCTTGGCGGAGGTTTGGAGAATCGTACGATCCAGCTTCAGACTGTGGCCTTTCTCGTACTAAGCTGGTATAATATATTTAGATTAAGCCAAGGTAAAAGCCATGACAGACAATAATCTGACACTTCTAATTAATAACATTAGTGTTGTCTATTCTGACGTCATTCAGGTCTTGAAAGGCGTCTCTCTAAAAGTATTGAAAGGCCAAATCGTGTCGCTACTAGGTAGCAATGGGGCAGGCAAAACCACCACACTGAAGGCCATTTCCGGATTATTAAAACCTGAAAACGGAAAAGTCACCGAAGGCTCCATAGAGTACGAGGGTAAGCCCATCCACAATGCCGCACCCGAGGAAATCACCCGCAAAGGAATAATCCAGGTTCTGGAGGGGCGACAAGAGTTCAAATACCTAACAGTGGAAGAAAATCTCAGAGTAGGAACTGCCACCAGGTGGGGAAAACCTTACCAGAAAGATCTCGAAATGGTTTACCATTATTTTCCCGCATTACTCGCACGCAAAAAGTCCCTTGCAGGGTATTGCAGCGGTGGCGAGCTCCAGATGCTGGTTATCGGGCGTGCTCTGATGGCCCACCCCAGACTATTATTGCTCGATGAGCCTTCCCTGGGCCTTGCTCCCTTGTTGGTGAAGGAAATCTTCCAAATCATTCGCAGGATTAACGAGGAGCAGGGAACGACCCTCATGGTGGTGGAACAAAACGCCAATATGGCTCTTCAGATAGCCCATTATGGTTATGTTATGGAAAATGGCAAGATCGTCATGGAAAGTGATGCAGAGGACTTGAGGGAAAACCCTGATGTAAAGGAATTTTACCTTGGCACCGCCGCATCGGGGGCTCTCAAATCCTACAAAGATGTTAAGGCATATAAACGGCGCAAAAGATGGCTTTAATATCCTAAAACTATATCTTACCATTATTGTGAGCTCCGCACAAAATGAACCCCGAGAATTACGTACCGGGTAATGGATTTCCTACCAGGGATACTTTCAGATTTATCAAGCCCAGCGAATATGAATCCTTCGGAATAGATCCCAATGATATCCCTATCGGTACCTTTCCTGCCTTAAAGCATCCCTCTCACCTCCCAAGTAGGTTTGGAGGCAATGCATATGGATCCGGTTTGTTCGAGATATACGACCGCCTAAAACCCGATGACATTAAGCTCTTGCAGGAGATATCGCTCGAACATCCCGAGCAACTGGAAAAGCGCTACAAGGTCATAAACAGAATTTACAAGAAAATGGGGCTGCTTATCAGGGTGAGCAGATTGGGAAAGCCTTATTATCTGATACCGGCCCACCTTGTTTCAAATACCTTACAAGACGTACGTGCAAAACTGGAGGAAATAAGCAAGGTTGTTGAGCTCCACAAAAAGAAATTCCTTAAGGAAAGATATTCTATTGGCCTGCTTACACTCAAAGACGACCTTATCTTCAATGAGCTTTCCTACCGTTTTCGTGAACACCATTTCCTGCTTATTGACTCAATAGACAAGCTCAAGGCAATACCTGAGAGATTGGACCTGATTGTTCTCACTCGTGACATACATGAGCTGCTTCTTCTGGAGGATTTCGTACCTCTTATCACGAAAAAGCCTTCTAAAGGGAGGCTGAACGAACTTGCCCACTATCTGATGTGGAAACTTCACAGGATACTTAACGACGAGGGGGAGTTGTTCATTGTAGCGGATAGGCAGATACCCAGGAGCGATCAAGTAGCCCGTGTTACTTTCAAGACAGAGCACGAAAAGAAAAATTTCATCCTTTTCTCCCACATCTTTAAAACACAGCAAAGGTACAAGCTTAACGGACGCCCCCTGGAAATCAAGATTTTTGATTTACAAGAGTACTTAAAGGGATTCTATGTTGAACCAGAAATAATCGATCGCCTCCTTAACGGCACCGACATAGATACCCTAACCCTGCAACAACTTAATGAGCTTCCCTACCTTGACTATCCTTTGCGCAGGCTGCCTTTTTCGGGAGTCCAAGAAAAAACATGGTCAAAGCTACTCGACACCTTTTTTGATCAGGGTTTCCTGCGATCCATTGTACCAGAGACAATCAAAAAAGAATGGGATACACGGTTTAAAATTGAGGGTTATGACCCGCAATACATGCTCGTGTTCCTTGGGCAAAGAAAAAAACCGGACCCCACTGCCGAAGAAATAAAGACCAAGGCAACGGAATCAAGATTACTGGGCTCGCCCTTTGATTTAATTGCAGACTATCGTGACTCTTTTTCTTATGTGATTGACACCCTATCGGTCATTGCCGACATTAGAAAAGATACCCGTGAAGGCTATCCTGAACTCCTGATGGACCGGCTCAGGCAGCCGCTTGTGAACAAGAGAAGGCGTCACCCGGGTCTGGGCCATGTCCTAAAGTTGGTAAGCAAAATCCCCAGCTTGAGAAAACTGGAAGCATATCTCAACCCGGAAGGTATTGAAGGGCCACAAACAAGGGTTCTGAAGAATCTAGAAGCCCTTTCACTTATGGGTTTCTCCGCAGATGAATTAGTGGAAATCGTCTATATAGTGGCCGGCCATACACCAATGGGGCGTATACTTTCTGGAAAAGTCAACGAAAAATCCCTAAAGCCACTATCAGACCTGGCAAGGACCCTGGAGACCCAGCAAGCCCTAAACTTACTTCGGTACTGCCGCCTCATGACATTGGCTGAACTCGAGGCCTCTAGAGGCAGCAGGCTCTCCCCGGAGCAGCTAAAGGAATTATTTGAGCTGTATGAAGCGACCGTAAGGGTTGTTGTGAATCGGGATATGACATGGGATCAACTGCTGGACGAGAAGATAACGGCAATCGGCGGAATCCACAATGAAATAATGGATAAGCTGCTCAAGATGATGAACTACTATGAATTCAGGGACAACTGGCGGGAATTGGCTGACAAAGGGCCGATGGAGAAAGAGGCCCTTGCTGACTACGACCCCGGGAAAATCGCTAAAATAGAAAACGTTATTGAGCTCATGTCTACTGTTGACGAATTTGAAAAGAAGTTTTTGGAGGGTGACCCTCTAAGACTAGCCTCATTTTACAGAAAGCTGCTAAATGTGGAATTTCACGGAACAGGCAGGATCTTCTCCAGGCTTAGGGGTAAGTTGATTTTTACCCTCATCTGGATATCCGTAAACATCCTCAAGGAAGAAAATATCGTTAATTTGAATCCCTTGTTGTTACGGCTCTCACATGACGAAATTGAGGAACGGATCCAAAGGATTGAAAAGGAGGGTCAGCTTATAAAACTGGAGTATCTTGACCTGCCTTTTTTGGCTCTCCTGGCAGAGCAGCTCTATGAAGATAAAACTACCTTTATTGTTGGAACAGGATTTCAGCTCCAGATCAACACCCATACCCACTCACTGGCACTCGATTATGTAGATTTGGATTCGGACATCGAAAAACTTCACTCAATGATTGATCTGATATCCAGTACGCGACTCGCCGACCTGCCAAATCCAAAGTTAAAGGAGCTGGAAGAACTATTTTTTGACCTTGAAAGCTTTTATCAAAGCCATAACACATTGTTGAACTATGCAAAATCAAAAATCCCTTTGCCTTCTAGGCAGACCAGACGCTTCGAGGCTATTTCACAACTTCGGGAATCTCTTCGTAGCAAAATGTTGGCCGTGATTTTCGAGCCAGAGTACTTTCACACTCATCTTGATCTGCTATACAAACACGCCCCCAGCCTGCTCAGATTCATATTGCCCGAGTTTATTGCCCTGGATGAGCTGGAACTGTCAGGGAACCTATACATAAAACCCCCTGTTACTCGTTACATTCTCACAAGTGCCAAAAAAGTCCAAGCCCTAGTTAACAAGGACAGGAGCAGCTTTCAAGACCAACTTTACCTGCATCAGTTGGCTCAGCGTGAATTCGGGCCCATGGCCGCGGGCATCATAGGCATAAACGAACAACAGATCGAACAACTGGAAAATATCGTTGAGAGACTACGAGCCAACAAGTCACTGTTTGATGCCTTTCTCAAGGCCTTCCTCTTCCAAGACATAGGAAGGATCCCAGAGTTAAGGCAAAAGTATTCTTCTGAGATAAACCCTTCAGATCTTTCAGACGCTGCCGCCCTCTTCCTAAAGAAGGAAGGGTTTGCAGAGCGATACCAACTTGACGAGCGCGGTTTCCAGTATCTTGTATTCTTAGTACGGCATCATGATCTCATCCACCACATCATTCGCGGAGAAGCTCACTTTGATGCGTTGAAAGAAGTCTTGGAGCCTCGTGATCGTGAGCTGCTTGATGCCCTTTTTCTATTTTCACTGATCATGTTGTCGGCGATCAGGGAAGACCTGATTGTCGAAGATCTTGCCCAAAGACTTTTTCGTGTAAGAGAAATATGTTTGCAGATACTCGATGGTGAGACCAGTTTCGAGCGAGAACTGGAAAATATCCATTTTCAAAGGGGCAAATTATATTACGCAGTATCAAGCTTCCAGTCCTCCGATTCCCAAACACAGGGTACACCCTTAGAACAGCTTGACTCCATTGCCAAAAGTGTCGGGAGAGAAAAGTGTATCAAGTCCGGCAGTATGGTGTTCGCAATGGAGAGGCTTTTCAGGCTTCGTGGTATCCGTTACATTGAGTTTGTAGACATTGCCCAATTTATGATGAAAACGCCGTTACCATATATTTACAAGAAGAGGGCCTTCTCGAGTATAGGATATCCCACCTTTGAGAAAGAACTCTTCGAGGCCATTAGGCTTTACAATACCATGCAAAATCTGGCAGAACCGGTTCGCCATACTATATTCAATTACCTCTCGGGCGACAAGGTTCGCATATTTGGATATGAAAAGGTCAGTGGATATTTGAGCTATGAAAACCAGATAAAGATACTCCTTCTCACCCTCCTGGCCTGCAACAAACTGAGGCATGGACACAAGACGTGCCATCTCAATTTCCTGCCTTTGAGCGCGAAAATAGAAAAAAGGTACGAAGCGCTAAATCATTTCCTCAACTCTTTGCCAGTAGAAAAAATTTGGAGAAACGGCCAACAGATTGCCCAGCTCTTAAAAGCAAAAAGGGGCCTCATATTGACAAAGAACGAAACTTACAACGTTTTGTCCATAGACTTTCGGGACCGGGTAGATATAGATCAGAAGTTGACTTATATGGACACCATTACCAATCCTGACCAGTTGAAAAACTATTATTACTATAGTCTGCGATCACTCAGAAAATATCCGTTCTACACTGATGATTATGAAAAACGTCTAGAAGAGGCATATGAAAAACGCATGAAGGTTATCATTGACTCGATGGTGGAAAAATTCCAAGAACAGATGCAAATGGTGACTGAATTTTCGGAATTGCACAGTCTAACAGAAAACTTGCTCTCACGATCCTATGAGATAGGCTTTACCAATGAGCAGAGGCAAAAGATACTGGACTTGTATGATCTTAGAAAGGAAGAATTGACAAGGGATAAACTGACGGAGATAAACCACGTGCTCGAGAACATACATGACCGTGTCGAGCTTGAAGATTATTGGAATAGTGTAAAGTGGTACCTCTTGGAAAACAGAACCGTGCTTGGTAAAGAGTTCGAAATCCTTGTGGCAAGGCAATTTGATGAAAAACTGAAAAACCTTTGATTCTTACTCCGGAATCTTTTTCATCAAATCTTTGGTCTTCACCACATTCATATTCAGTCCCAATTCTTTTCGTTCAAACCCCATGGCCAGTCCCAGAATCTGCGTCAAATACAATACGGGCAGATTGTAATTTACTTCGAACTCGCTCTCTATACTTTTCTGGTTGCCGTCGTACATCACAGAGCAAAATGGGCAAACAAGGCAAATGGCATCTGCACCTGCCTCTTTGATATCATCTAGTTTTTCCTTTGCAACCGAAAGAGCAACCTTTTCGTCCACAGGCAGTACCGGTCCGCCGCAACATCTTTTCTTCCCTGGGTAATCAACTACTTGAGCACCGGTAAGGGCTACGAGTGCCTCAAGGGTGTTGGGCTGTTCCACTTGGTCAAATCCTTCATAAATTTCTGACGGCTTTAGATAGTGACATCCATAATGAACAGCAATCTTCAACCCAGACAAGTCCCTTTTGAGCAAGGGCTTTATTTGATCCATTCCAATATCCTCGTACAGGATCCTGGCGAAATGCTTCACCCAAGCTCCGCCCCCGTATTGTACCCCCGAACGCATCAGGCGTTCATTTACGGAGTCCCGCTTAGCTGGCTCGTTGTCCAGCTCGTGCGAGACTTCTGTTAGGGCAGAAGTGCAGGAACTGCAAAGGGTACAGATTCCCAGCCCATTTTGGGATCCAATAGCCAGATTGTAGCCCGCTAGAACCTCGGATGAGAATTGATTACTTCCCTTTATTGGAAATCCGCAACACACAAATCGCTCTTCATCCACAAACTCTATTTCAACGGCCTCTGCAACTTTTCTTGCAGACAGTTCATAGTTTCTGGCCCTCGCCGGTATGGTGCAACCCAAAAAGAGTACGTACTTCATAGATGAATCTCCATATTTCTCTAAATCCAGGCCTTTACTGCCGCCTTATTAATCAGTCCTGCAAACTCTTTTGCCATCCCAGAAGCTAGGGTCACAAAGACCAATCTTTCCTCACCAAGACCCAGCTCTGATAACAGGCCGTTTACCACACGTGATCTACCCTCGCTAAAGCGACTACCCTCTATTGACTTACAACTATCATGGGGGCATGCGGCAATGATTACGGTCTTTGCGCCATAGGCAAAAGCCGACGCAATACTTTCATGGTCTATGCTTCCTGCACAGGGCACCTTGAATATCTGAAAATCGCCCTCTGCTACGAACCCCATCCGCCTTGCAAGTTCATATGCTTGATACCCAGAATTTTGGCATGCAAATATAACCAACTCCGGCAAGGGTTCTTCAAGTCTGGGCCTGAGGCGCCATCGCAGCTCATCCCCACACTTTTCATCTTCGATCAGATCAATAGCGTTCATGGGGCAAAAGGCCACGCATATCCCACATGATCTACACGCCAATGGATAAAACATGGGCTTTCCATCGGAGAACACGATGGCCCTATGAGGACATACCCTATAACAGGTTAGACATGAAGCACACTTATCGCTGTCCCAATAAATGGTGGGCTTAAGATCTTCAGTATCGAAGAGTTCCAAAAGCTTTGCTACTTCAAGAGCGACGGCTTTTGCCTCGGAAAGCGCCCGATCTTTTCCAATAGGTCCCTTGCAAGACCCAACAACATAGATGCCGTTACGGCTTGTAAAGATAGGGAAATTGTGGACAAAGTCGCCTTGAAAAAATCCCGAAGTATCTAACTCGATATCCAGTATTCTTGAAATCTCGGCTGCATAGTTCGGTGGGTAAATACTGTCTTCCAACACCAGCATATCAACGCCCAGCTCTATTTCGCTACAAAAGGCTTCATCATAGTATGAAATCAAAAGTCTGTCGCCCTCCACAGTCACACGGGGCCTTTGATCCACCATCTTTACAAACACTATGCCCGAATCTCTTGCCTCGCGCAGCTCCCTTTCAAGTCCAGCTTCTGCGACCTTGAAGTGCTCTGTGAGTACAAATACTTGGCAGTTTACGTGCCTCCTAAGGTCACGGGCAACCCTCACCAATCTTGCTTGGCAAACAGCATTGGACTGTCCATTGAACTGTGAAATAAAGCACACCTTGCCATCTTGTCCCAGTGCCAAGTCATTTGTGCTCAAGAGGGATACCATGTCTTCCAGGGAAAGGATATTGTTCTTGCGCTCCAGTCCCCATTTATCAAAATCAGCTCTCTGGTCCGACTCCAAAGCCACCACTGTTGAGCCAACTTCTCTAGTTATCCTGTTTCCATCGTTGAGTTCAACGACTGCCTCAAATCTACCTGTAGTACCTTGAAAATCCACCAAAGTGGCGGGGGAAAAAAACTCTATCGGCACTGATCCCTCGACAGGCCCAGGGCTCACCAACGGCCGCCGACTTATAAGTGTCACAGGAACTCCAATAGATACGATTTCTGAGGCAACCTTAAGGCCATACTCGCTATTTCCTATTACAAGTGCTCTGTTCGACAACAAATCCACTCCCCTTATCCAGTGTAGGTTCCATGCACGAAAAAATTCCTAAATGGTTTCTCTCAAGCTCTACCCCAGTAATTCTTTTATCACGTCACATGAGGTGGGCAGTTCCGGGAGACCCGCTTTGGCCCTTTTCTTATTGTCAAAATCATCCAAAGGATAAATTCTTCCCGCTTGCTTGACTATATCCATCTGCGCCCTGATGCCAGCGGGCGCGTGCCCCTGTTTAACCGCCATGTTTTTAAGCGCTGTCATAAAATCGGTTATGTGTATACCTTGTGGGCATCTTTCCTGGCACGAGTAGCAGCTTGTGCAAAGCCACACGGATTCGCCACTCAACACCTCTTCCAACAGCCCGTAATGAACCATGCGAATGATCTTAAGGGGATTGAACCTCGAACCCACCATGGTAACGGGACAACTGGCAGAACAAGTGCGACACATGAAACATGAAGCCACCTTATGCGGCCCCAACCGCTCCAAAAGCTCCTGCACTCTTTCTCTTTCAATACTTTCAAGATTTATTTTTCCTGCTGATCCAGTGTTCATCATCCCTCACCCTTATGTTAAGTCTCAAATGGCCGATTTATACCATCGGATTATCGCTCTTCAAGCTCCTTTGCCACTTGATTAACCAGGTCCACAAACTCCATTGCTGAGCCAGGTCCCAAGGTATCAAAAATGAGCCTCCCCGCATCAATACCCGTCTCCTCCAGCATCTCATGAAGTACCTCAATTGTTTGGCTGCAGGCCATACTCCCATCGGAAGACTTGCAGCTGTCGTGAGGACACGCCAGTACCATCACGCAGTCGATTCCATTTGCAAAGGCCTTTAGCACTGTTTCTGAATCCACTCTTCCCCCGCAGGGTATTTTCACCACGCCCGTGTGCGCCTGAATATCAAGGCCGCGCTGTCTCGCCAAAAGATAAGCATCATATGCGGAATTTTGACACGCAAGGACTACAATATGGGGCAAATGATCCCTCGTGCCTTTAATAAAACGATGAGTGACTCCTTTCAATTCCGCAACAACATCCTCCCTTCTGGAGGCCTCCAGTTCAATAGCATTCATGGGACATACCGCGACGCACATGCCGCAGCGTTTACATGCAAGAGGAGAAAATTCCGGCCTCCTGTTGCGGTGAGAAATAGCCCTATGGGGACAGACCCTGTAGCAGGTCAAACAAATTGCACACTTTTTCTTTTCTAGATTTATCGAAGGCTGCCCTAAGGCATCCTCAAATCCTTCTAAGAGTTTGGCAACTTCCACGGCCACTGCCTTGGCCTCTGTTTTGCTTTGGGCCTCTGAAATAGTACCTTTCCCTGATCCGACTACAAATACCCCTGTCCTGTTGCAGTATATAGGAAGATTGTGTAGGGAATCGGCTTGGAAGAATCCTTGATTGTCAAGGCGCACCTCCAAGGCCCTTGACAATACTTGAGCCTCTGGGGGGGGATAGGAAGATTCTTCTAATACCACGGCATCGGGAGAGAACTCCACCCAGCCCCCTAGTCCTTCGTCATAGTACTTTATGACGATCTTGTCACCGTTCACTAGAATATCGGGCCTGGACTCTGAAAATTTTACAAATACTACCCCCTGGTCCCTGGCCCGTCTGATCTGCTTCTCAACTCCTTGTTCACTTACCTTGAAATGCTCCATAAGAACATAAACGTGTAAGTCAGGCCGTTTCGCTAGTGTACCTGCGATCTTTGCCACCTGACGCTGGGTAAAGGAATAGGAATTCTGTACAAATCCACAAACAAAGACAATCTTTCCCCCGTGGTCCAGCTTACCCATGAACGCTTCTGGATCAGAGCACACCTGGGAAAGACTTAAGACATTTTCTCTGGGAGGTAAATTCCACGCCTTGCGAGCCGAAACCCATGAGCACTCCATGGCTACAATAATACATCCGCAGGTTCTTCGTGCTTGTGAGCCATCCCCGAACCCCAAAACCACCTTGAAATCTCCAGGGCCCCCCTTTACATCAACTAAAACAGAAGGCATCAAGATCTCGATTTCCCCAGCTTTTTCGTCACTAATATAGTCAGATGGTTCTGTGATAGATAGGATTACCGGATAGCCGTTGTCTCTAACATGGGCAGCCACCTGATAACCGTAGCTACTGTTGCCAAGAACCAAGACGTTTTTAGAGATATGGAGTTCCTTCCCGTTCATCCAAGAACCAAATACAACTCTTGAGCAGATAGAATTCCTGTTTAGATGCCTTCAATATACTTTTTCATGTCTAAGGCGGCACGCTTGGCATCGCAAATGCATTCGGCCACATCCATGGGCCCCTGCGCCGTACCCGCTACCACGACACCTTGCTTTAAATTCTCCTCTCCTGCCACAAGGAATCCGTCTTCATTAACCTTCAAACCTATTTCTTCACCCAGGGCCCGTCCTTGCTCGTTCGGGGACAGGCCGACTGTGAGAATGACTAAATCAAAGGCCTCTGAAATGGTCTTGTCTTCTACCTCAGAGAAATAACTAACCAAGATCTTGTGATCCTGCCATCCATAAAAGTCTCCGGGCAGGCACCTGACCATTCGGAGCTTTTGTTTTGCCTCATTATAATAACGTTCAAAATCCTTGCCGAAGTTCTGGACATCCATGTAGAACACGGTAATTTCCATGTCAGGAACCGTGTGAATCATACGTAGAGCCATGCGTAACGAATACCCGCAACAAACGCGGGAGCAATATTCCCTTCCGAGGCGTCTGTCCCTACTTCCAACGCACTGGACAAAAGCCACCTTCTTTGGCACATCATCGTCGGAAGGGCGAAAAATCCCCCCCCTTTCACGAAGCATCCTGTCTGCTTGCTCAGTGGTTATTACATTGGGCAGGTGACCGTATCCATACCGGTTGGGCGCTTCCGGCTCATAAGGACGAAAACCGGATGCTAACAAAACCCCTTTACCTTGTACCTGAAAAGACTCCACCTTGTCTGAAATGGTTATAGCCCCCTCTTGGCAGGCACTTATGCAAGGAGGGGAAACCCCCTCACTTAAACACGTACACAGCTCCTGCCTAATGCCATAAAAGGGATGAATATTGATTGACGGCGCATGCGTGATAGCCTGATGTCCTGAACTCAGGCACGCCTCTAAGCACGCCCCACAGTCTGTACATTTTTCCTGGTCAATAGAACACCAACTTGGCTCTACTGTTATGATGAAATTTCCCCCGTTCTTTTTGATACCAGTAACCTTTGCGTAATTCTTTACCTCTAGCGGACTGTTATTCTCTCTTACCTGCCTTAGCGCCTCTTCGACCAGGCAGTCATTACACTTGAGACAACGATCAGTAGCTTTGCAAGGCAAATTTGCAGCATGACCACCTATGAAAGGGCCTTTTTCAAGTAAAAGGATATCCTTTCCCATTTGTCCCAGCTCAAGTGCTGCAGTTAAGCCCGTTATCCCGCCTCCAACTATGATGACCCGGTCTTTTTTGACTGTCAGCTCGCTTTCGCCCGCCATTGTACTCTCCTCGTTATTTGCCAAGTCCTGCTTGTTCCAGTATCTGTGGAATCAACTCTTCATGGCCATTCATTGTAAGGTGAATTCCTGACCATCTATTTTCAGCTCTTATGTCTTTTATCATTGCCACCAAGAACTCTTGTGCTCTTGCCAAGGCCTCCACGTCTGTGGAAGCGCTCTTTATCTCGGAGATAACTTCAGAAGGTATTTCATTGCCGACAACTCTCCCCTTTTCATTTTGCTCAATATCTGCCATGGTAACAAGCCTCAATCCTGCTAGGGCCTTTACACCCTTGTCTTCCAGGAAATTCAAAAACTCTGCAGTACCCTCAACGCTGTATAGATCCAGAGTCTGGATAAAGTCCACCCCCGCCGTCAATTTCTTTTGGAGCTTTAATAAATGAGGTTCTATGGGATCGGCAATGGGATTTGCCACGCAGCCCACGAAAAACTTGGGGCTTCCCTTCAACTCATTTCCGCCGATATCCTGCCCTGCTTCCATCTGCCTTATCATGTTTATGAGTTGTACTGAGTCCAGATCATATACGGGCTTTGCCTGGGGCACATCACCCAAACTAACATAGTCACCGCTTACGCAAAGTACGGTGTCTATGCCAAGCGCATGAGCCCCCAAAAGGTCAGCACTTATGGCTATCCTGTTTCTATCCCTGCACGACACGGTCATAACAGGCTCTAAACCTTTTTCCTTTGCAAGGATTGAGGCGGAAAGTGCACTCAGACGGATGCTTGCTCCCCGGGAGTCCGGTAAATTTATGGCATCAACCTTGCCCGCCAACTTGCTCAGTATGGCCAAAAACTCACCTGTATCGGCCCCCCTAGGGGGATAGAGCCCAACTGTAACCACAAATTCACCTGATTCCAGTTTTTCTTTAAGTTTACTCATGGGCCGAATATCTCCTTCTGTACGCCTTGTGGCTGAGCACTGCTGGCGTCGTGGTTCTTGAATAGTCACTAGGTGCCATTACCCTCCGCAGTTGCTCGACGCGACCCGTCTCCTTCATTCGCTCATATATCAGTACCCATGCACAGGTCCTTTCCGGGTCAACTTCACACCTGCCATTGGCCATACCTGAACATGGTCCGTTCAGCAGCCCTTTTGGACACATGGTGACAGGACATATGCCACCAGTAAATGCCAAGTAGCATTGGTTACACATCCTGCATCGCTCTGTCCAAAACCCCACGTCGTCATTGGAACCAATGAAACACGTGTCAACGCCTGGCAGCACCACCTTCTGTGGATACATCTCAGAGACAAATTGGATCCCCACTCCACAGGCCAGCGACAGGATAACAGGGTAGTCATTCAGCCGATTCCGTAACTCCTCGATGAATTCCCTGTCACATTGTCTCTCCACTGTTGCCTCGCCAATGTCTAAGGCCTTACCCCTTAACTCCGCGGCAATGGAAAGCTGGGCTGAGAGGATTCCTACCTCTTTCTCTCCCCCGGCCAGGCACACTGCAACGCAGGTGCCACAGCCAAGTATCAGTACTCTGTCATATCCTTCCAGACTCTCCATTATCTCGCTAAAGGGCTTTCGTCTGGCTACTATCATCTTACTGATTCTCCTTCATTAACTCCGCGCCACCTCACCCGAACGGGCAAGGCCCATGCCAAGCCAGCCAAATCTACCTCCCACCAAACTCCGGTATCGCTCCCTGGCTCTTTCTTACCAATTTCAGAGGATTAGGGCCCAAGCTCTTAATCTTATCTGTCATCTCTTTGACCTTTTCAGCCCATAATGGAGCATCAGAAGCACCGATGTGATACATTTCCAGTCTGTCCGCTCCTATTTCTATCTCCTCCAGTAACTCCTTTGCGTGCTCCACTCGTTCCTTGGCCCTCAAATTTCCTTCCAGGAAATGGCAGTCGCCAATCTCTCATCCCCCCACAAGAACCCCATCAGCCCCTGCTTGAAAACTCTTAAGGATATGAATAATGTCGACCCTTCCCGTGCAAGGAAGCTTCACAATCCTCACATTGGGAGGGTATTGAAGCCTCATGGAACCGGCCATATCCGCCGCCGTATAGGTGCAGTACGTACACACCATCGCGATTATTTTGGGTTCAAATTCATCCATACAGTGCCATCTCCTTAGCCAATATCTGGTCGTCTTTCATGTGCTGCACCTGGATCAATTTCCTCGGGCATGCACTAGCACATATACCGCATCCATGGCATTCTGCAGGGTCAATGCGTATGAAACCATCATCACCGACCTTGGGCACGCCAAACGGACATGAACGCGCACATGTCATGCACAAAACACATTTTTCCCTGTCAACAACCGCCACCTGGGCCTCAACCATCATATGATCTTTGGAAAGAATCTCTGCTGCCCTAGCGGCGGCGCCCTTGGCTTGCGCGATGCTTTCGTCTAAGAATTTCGGCCCATGCGCTAATCCACACAAGAAGTAGCCTGCATTTGCAAAATCCAACGGTCTCAGTTTGACATGTGCTTCTAGGAAAAAGCCGTCCTCGTCAAGGGGAAGCTTGAGAGTTGTTGCAAGCTCTCTTGTAGATTCTTCTGGTCTTATGGCCACGCTCAAAACCAAATAGTCAGCCTTAAGCGTCATCTCCTCGCCCAAACTTTGGTCAAAAACCTTGACCTCCAACCCATTATCCCTTTCCCTGACACTGGGCATCTGGGAGGGATCATACCTTATAAATTGGACACCCGCCTCCCTTGCCTCCTTATAAAGCAGCTCATACAGCCCAAATGTCCTAATATCTCTGTAAAGAACGAATACTTCGGTCTCAGGATCATTGCTTTTCACCCTGAGAGCGTTTGTAACCGCTTGTGTACAGCAAAGCCGGCTGCAGTATGGATTGCGCTCGTCCCGTGAGCCCACACACTGTATCATCACGACATTTGTTGCTCTTGGAAATTTATCGCCTTGTGCAAGGATTGCTTGAAATTCCCGCTGCGTGAAAACCTTAGGACTTTTGCCGTAAAGGTATTCTTCCGGCTTATACTCAGACCCGCCCGTGGCTATGATGGTCGCACCGTGAGATATTACCTCTTGGCTTTCGCCGACCTTTATGGTTGAAAGAAATTTTCCCACGTGCCCCGAAGTACCTATAACCTGGGCCCCAGTGTATATTGTTATCCTCTGATCCTTACTAACATTGTCAATAGTCTCCTGCACAAGGCTCCTTATATCCTCACCCCTGGGCCCATAATAGAGCTTCAATGCATTGCCACCCAGCTCGCGATCCCTTTCCACTAGGTACACCCTGAACCCTTGATCAGACAGGTTCAGAGCCGCCGTCATTCCGGCCATTCCCCCTCCAATCACCAAGGCAGACTGTGAGACCTCGAACGGGAACTCGTAAAGAGGCTCCAATAACAGGCTGCGGGCCACTGACATGCGGACCAGATCCTTGGCCTTTTCCGTCGCCGCCTCTGGAACATTCGAATGGACCCAAGAGCACTGGTCCCTGATATTTGCCATCTCCACGAGATATTTATTTAAACCAGCCTTTCGCGCAGTGTCCTGAAACAAAGATTCATGTGTCCTTGGAGAGCATGACGCGATAACAACCCTGTTAAGACTATACTCAGCGATAATATCCTGTATCTTTGTTTGAGTATCAGTGGAACAGGTAAATAGAAAATGATCCGCAAAAACAACATTTGGCAATGTCAAGGCATACTCTGCAACAGATGCCACATCCACTACTGAGGCGATGTTGTTGCCGCAGTGGCAAACAAATACTCCAATTCTGGGCTCCTCTCCTAAGGTAGGTATCTCATCAAGATACTTGTCCTCTGATATTAAGGTATTCCTGGCTTCTCCCAGCATGGCCATGGCCTCTGCAGAGGCACTGCTCGCTTGGGTTACGGAATCCGGTATGTCCTTTGGTCCCTGAGCTACCCCGCATACGAATATGCCTTCCCTATCGGTAGATACGAGGTCCATGGGCTGGTTTTCAAAAAAGCCAAACCTGTCCAGGCTTACGCCTAGCTTTTCAGCCACATCACGGCAATACGTATTAGGCGAAAAACCGACCGATAGTACCATCAAGTCAAAAACTTCATCCTTAAATTCACCGTCCTGGTCAAGGTAATGGACCTCAAGGTCATGGGTCACTGGATCCTCGGTTATCCGCGAAATCATACTTCTCACGTATCGAACTCCATGCTCCCTCTTGGCTCGCTCGTAGTATCTATCAAAACCTTTCCCTTGAGCCCTTATATCAATGAAAAATATGGTGGGTTGTATTCTGGGATCATGTTCTCGAGCTATGATCGCCTCCTTAGTGGCGTACATGCAGCAGGCATAAGAGCAATAATCCTTACCCTTAGAGGCATCTCTGGATCCAACACACTGAATCCACCCGATCTTTACCGGCTCCTTACCGTCAGAAGGCCTCTGTATGTGCCCCTCGAATGGCCCTGCTGCAGAAAGAAATCGCTCGAATTCAATGCTGGTTATCACATTGGGATAGCGGTCATAACCGTATTCGGGCCTGAGCATTGGGTCAGTAACTTCAAACCCGGTAGCAAGTATTATTGCGCCCGCATTCACTTCACTGATGCGATCCTTTTGGCCGAAGTCAATAGCATTGTTCTCGCAGAATTTTTCACAGGCCCGGCACTTTCCCTTTTGGAAGTAAGCACATCTTTCAGCATCAATGGTGTAGACAGATGGGATCGCCTGCGTAAAGGTGAGGTATATTGCTTTCCTATCGTTCAACCCCTCATTAAACTCATTGGGCACTGTCCTAGGGCACTTGGAAGCGCAAACACCGCACGACACGCACTTATCTTCATCAACATATCTGGCCCTCTTGTTGATTCTTATCTTAAAGTTACCGGCTTGACCCTGTGCTTCCACGATCTCACAATAGGCCATTATTTCTATGTTGGGGTGCTTGGCCACTTCAATCAGCTTTGGAGATATGATACAAGTAGAGCAATCGTTGGTAGGAAAGGTCTTGTCCAGTTGCGGCATTATACCGCCTATGCTGGCCCTTCGCTCAACCAGATAGACCTTGAAACCTGCGTTTGCCAAGTCAAGGGAGGCCTGCATGCCCGAGATGCCGCCACCCACTACCATGACAGAGCCTACTTTTTGCAACCCAATATTGTCCATTTTCCAGTCTTAGCAGATAGCAGTAACCTCAGGCTAGTGCACCCTCAAGTCCATCAGCCAGCAGGGCCGAAGAATCAACAAAGTGCATCTTGATCCACTTTCTCGCGTCTTTGTGCCCCAAGGCTAATCCAATAAGCTCTGTGAAGTAGAAAACTGGGAGAGATCCTTTCAAGCCCTGTTCCTTCATAATCCTTTCCTGATATAAATCAAGGTTGGCGTGACACATTTGGCAAGATACAATGATACAATTGGCTCCTGCACGAAAAGCCCTCTCAAACAGTTTACCCACCAACTTTGAAACAAGATCCGGCCTAGCAACCACGTGACTTGCCCCGCAACAATCTGTCTTGTGGGACCAAGGCCTCACTTTCACTCCTAGGGCAGAGATAATGAGGTCCATACTAACGGGATCTTCATAACGTTTTTCACCTGTAATCTTTGGCGGTCGGCTCGCCATGCATCCGTAGTAGCACACTGCCTTAAGGTGCCCCAATTCCCGGGCCTTTAATTCTTTGATTCGATCAAGTATCTCGCCTCTGGCAAGGAAGGTTGCCAAGTCCCATATCTGGATCTTCCCTCCTTTGATCTTCACATCGTACAAGTCTTTCCTTTCCCCGGTTAGCTCCCTTTCAGCGGTCTTGAGCCTATTAAAACAAAGCGGGCAGGGAACCACCATATCTTTCCCTGCCTGCTCAGCAAGCATCACGTTCCTACCAGCGAGATTTATTGCAACCCTCTTGTTAAGGCTATGGGCCGCTGTTGCTCCACAACAATTCCAATCTGCAAGTTCCTGGAGCTCAATATCAAGCATATCACAGACTGCTTCTACTGACTTAGCATAGTCCCTCGCAGTCCCTCTCAGAGAGCACCCTGGGTAGTAACTTACCTTTTGGATGCGCTCTTTCATTTACTACTCGGCCCTCGCTGCCCCTTCATTAGGTCCCTCACCTCCCGTCTACCCTTAATCCTCTCTGGAAGAAGAGGTAACCTCCCTTTGAAAAAAAGCCTTTGACCCATCTTCACATCTTCCCAAATGGAACCATTCTTCACCTTTGAAAACAGCTCCCCGCTCCTGAGCATGTAACTTTGCATCAGGCCTCCTTCGAAGACGCGTCCCCTTTTCTCTATTTCTTTCAGGAAGCTCTCATGAAATGCCAAAGTCTTGCGTTCAGGGGGTTGGATGCCAGATCGAACGGCCGACTCCTTTAAAAAATCCATCACAGCCGCTATGTCAACCTCGTTCGGGCACCTAGTAGTGCAGGTCTCACACGAAGAGCAAATCCAAATAGTGCTACATTTCATCACCCTGTCCAGTTGCCCCATAGCGACCCGTCGAATTACTTCGTCGGGATAGAGGTCCATTGCAAAGGTCACAGGGCAACCGTTAGTGCACCGCCTGCACTGAAAGCAGGATGAAACTTTTAATAACTTATGGAGCTCCTCTTTTATGGCATCAGAGTTTTCTGTGAAGCTTTTCTCTCCGATCTCCACAACCACCTCATTATAGTCATATTCTGACTATGTTATAGCCGTGCCCTACAAATGTAAAGGCGAAATATTTTTAAAAAAATGTTGACAAATGGGCCCGATTTTTTTTATTTGTAACGCCGGAAATGGCTGGTCTAAGGAGGTTTAACCAACTGTAATAGGGAGGTGCCGCATGAATAGTGAGGAAAAGGATTTTTACGAAAGGTTATCCGAAAAAGGAGTCTCACGAAGAGACTTCATGAAGTACTGCGGCATGCTGACAGCTACACTTGGGCTTTCATCCTCTTTTATCCCCAAGGTAGCCGAAGTCTTCGCCGCACCCAAACAGCGTCCTCCGGTAATTTGGCTGCAATTTGCTGAATGTACGGGATGCTCAGAAGCTCTCCTTAGGACAATGTACCCCTGGATGGATGAATTAGTTCTAGAGATCCTTTCCGTCGAGTATCATGAAACCATTATGGCTGCAGCCGGCCACCAAGCAGAAGAAATCCTGAAATCTTCCGTAGAGAAGTACAAAGGCAAATTTATTTGCGTAGTCGAAGGGGCCATATCGACAAAGGACAACGGAGTGTATGGGAAGATTGGTGGCAAAACTTTTCTAGAAATTGCCAAGGAAGTTTGCCCCAAAGCAGCTGCCGTTGTCTGCATGGGCACATGCTCTTCTTACGGAGGTGTCCAGGCAGCAGCCCCAAACCCCGGCGGTTATAAGGGTGTAGGCGAGGCACTCGGTATCAAGACAGTAAATATCCCGGGTTGTCCACCAAATCCTATTAATCTCGTTGGCACCGTGGTCAACTATCTCCTCCTAGGAAAGTTGCCTGAACTTGATGAACTGGGCAGACCACTGTTCGCTTATGGAAAAACCATTCACGATCAATGTCCCAGAAGATCACATTATGAAAACGACGAATTTGTTGAAGAATTCGGCTCTGAAGAAGCGGCCCAGGGATATTGCCTGTACAAGATGGGTTGCAAGGGGCCGGATACTTATAACAACTGCCCGATTGCAAAGTTCAACGACGGCACCAGCTTTCCAATTGAGGCTGGACATCCTTGCATCGGGTGCAGTGAACCGGATTTCTGGGACAAAATGAGCCCATTTTATGTTGAGAGCGAATAGCTAGGAGCACTGCCTAATATGTACTATCCAATATAAGAAAGGAGAGGAGAACGATGGCCAAAAAAATAACTATAGATCCGATTACCCGAATTGAGGGACATCTTAGAATCGAGGTAGAAATCTCTGGTGGCAAAGTCATAAACGCCTGGAGCTCTGGACAGATGTTCAGGGGAATTGAGATCATCTTGCAGGGGAGGGATCCAAGAGATGCACCGCTTATAACGCAACGCGTCTGAGGCGTCTGAACGATGACGCATTACCTGGCCTCGGTGAGGGCAGTGGAAAACGCGGTAGGAGTTCAGATTCCCGACAACGCCAGAATAATCAGGAACATGTTGCATGGTGCGCAATTCCAACATGACCACATTGTGCATTTTTATCATCTTCATGCCTTAGACTGGGTTGATGTGGTCAGTGCTTTAAAGGCAGATCCCAAGAAAACCGCCTCTCTTGCTGACAACGTGAGTGAAGCCCCTTGGGGTGGTACCTCTTACTTCAAGCAGGTCCAACAGAGAATAAAGACCTTCGTGGAAAGCGGCCAGCTAGGCCCCTTTAATAACGCCTACTGGGGTCACCCCGCCTATAAGTTGCCTCCGGAGGCTAATCTTATGGCGGTCTCCCACTATATAGAGGCACTAAGGCTTCAGGCCAAGGCTGCAAGAATGCATGCTGTATTTGGCGCAAAAAATCCTCATCTGCAAAGCTTTGTTGTTGGCGGCGTGACCTGTGTGGGCGACCTTACCCCCGATCGAGTGGCAGAATTCCTTTACCTATGGAAGGAAACACAGGATTTTGTGAAAAAAGTTTACTTGCCAGACATACTGGCGGTCGCCTCATTTTACAAGGAATGGGGAGGCATAGGCGGCACCACCAATTTCCTAGCCTGGGGTGACCTGCCCGAATCAGACAAGGAACCAGAAAGCTTGTTTATGCCAAGGGGAGTGATAATGAAGCGAGACCTTGCAGGTGTTAAGATGGCTGATCCTGCCAAGGTTACCGAACATGTGGCCCATTCTTGGTACAAGGGCGATGTCGCCAGACATCCTTCAAAAGGGGTAACTGACCCACAACCTGGAGACTACGATACCACAGATAGATATAGCTGGTTCAAGGCACCCAGGTATGAGGGAGAGCCGTGCGAGGTCGGTCCTTTGGCAAGAGTGCTCGTAGCCTATTCTTGGGGCAAAAAAGAGATTAAGGAAATTGTTGACAGTGTTGTCAGCAAACTAGGGATTCCTTTGACAGCCCTCTTCTCTACCCTGGGTCGAACTGCAGCTAGATGCATCGAGACCGTGGCAATTGGAAATGCCATGGAAAAATGGACAATGGAGCTGGTTGGAAACCTCAAGAAGGGCAACACCAAGACTTATGAGTCTTGGGAGATGCCAAAGAGCGCTATGGGCTGCGGATTAAACGATGTGGCTAGAGGGTCACTAGGGCACTGGATAGAAATTGAAAACAAAAAGATAAAAAATTACCAGCTAGTTGTTCCTTCTACATGGAACCTTGGTCCTCGTTGCAAAAACGGCAAACTTGGGCCGGTTGAAGAGGCCCTCATTGGAACACCAGTTGCAGACCCCAAGCGGCCTCTTGAGGTTCTTAGGACGGTACATTCCTTTGATCCTTGTGTCGCCTGCGGTGTCCATGTGATAGATCCGGATTCCAACCAGGTCTATAAGATCAGAGCGACATAAAAATTCAAAATAGCACAAAAGGCCCCTTTTCACCTTGCGTTGAAGGGGGCCTTTTGTTTTTCATGTGTGACTCGATGGAGACCTGCAACAAACGCCATGGAAGACAGAGAACTGGAAAGGGATAACATTGCGCGGATAGGTTAGTACGCGCAGCTCGAGTATAGCGAGAAAATGTTTGATTTGAAGCGTTCTTTTTATATATACTAATATTATGAAGACTGAGGAAATAACCAGAAGCCCCCAAATAATCGTCCTTGGAGTGGGAAATCTGCTTCTGCGTGATGAAGGCCTTGGAATCAGGGCGTTGGAGCTACTTGGGCAGCGCTATCGTTTTCCAGATAATGTTTCATTAGAAGACGGCGGCGTATTAGGTATTCACCTCCTTGGAACTATCACAAGAGCTGATTACCTTATTGTAATAGATGCCATAAAAAACGGCCAGCCACCCGGTACCTTATATAGGCTGAAAGGTGAGGACATTCCCCAAAGAATCCTTGCAAAAAACTCCCTCCATGAAATCGACCTGCTTGAGGCACTTACTCTTTGCCATGCATTTGACAAGGTACCCGATACCGTTATCTTGGGTATTGAACCCCATGACATTGAGACAATCAGCCTGGATCTTACTCCAGTGGTAAAGGATAAACTAGAAGAATTGTTGGATATGGTTCTGGAGGAATTGAAAAACCTTGGTATTGAACCTATTGAGAAAATCGAAAAGGAGCACTTCAAATATGTGTCTTGCGATCCCTGCTAAGATAATAGATATTCAGGATGGAATGGGAACCATCGATATGGATGGCACAAAGAGACAGGTAAGCCTTCTTCTGCTAAGCAATGCACAGGTGGGCGATTATGTGATTGTCCACGCAGGTTTTGCCATCCATAAAATAGACGAAGAAGAAGCCATGGAATCCCTGAGGGTCCTGCGGGAAATGGCTGAAATGATAGATGAAGACCAAACTTGACAGGAGATAGTTCTTGACATCTTCCGCTTCTTTTTACTATAGTCCACCTTTGGAGGCGCCAGCGAGAAACTGTATTAATTAGGTGTGAAAGGAGGTGAGATAGCGGATGAGGAAAAAAGGTTTTGGGCTTCTGGTAGTTTTGCTCATGGGCCTCCTTTTCTTGGTGGTGGGGGTTTTGTGTGCGGCTGATAAGGGCCCGGACACTATCTGTATACAAAACACAGGGTACAAAGCTGACAAAAAGGGTCCCGTCACTTTCAGCCACAAGAAACACCACGATGATTACGGAATCGCCTGCACAGAATGCCATCATAATTATCAGAATGGCAAGAATGTGTGGAAAGAAGGCGATCCTGTAAAGCATTGTAAGGACTGCCACAACCCACTCAAGAAACAAGGTAAGGTGCTAAAACTCCAGAACGCTTACCATAAAAACTGTAAGACCTGTCACAAGAAACTGGCAAAAGAAGGGAAAAAGACCGGCCCTTACAAGAAATGTAGTAAGTGCCATGCAAAGAAGAAAAAGTCTTAAGCTGAATTATTGATATAAAAAAGAGCCGCTTGTTTAAAGCGGCTCTTTTTTTACCTTATGTTATCTACAAACAATAACCCAAAGACAGAAAAAGGAGCTATACCTCGGTTACGGTAATGGCCTCTTGGTCACATACCTCTACGCAGCTTTCACAGCCCAGGCACTCCTCAGCATTTACAGGCACGGACTTTCCGTCCTGCATCTCATAGACATCCACAGGGCACACTTCCACACACTCTTCACATCCTTCACATTTGTCGTGATCGACTACTACTTCATAAGCCATAATTATTCGTCCTCCTCATATGAAAAATTTCAGCAGCACTCAAGCAACCCTCCTCTGAGTCCTGCTCAAAACATTAAGGCGTGAGAACCTCTTGTGCATTACTATCCCCCGCCTATATCAGACAGCGGCTTTAATAACAAACGGGATTTTAGGTGTCAAGTCTTTTATTGGGCGAATTTTGTACAATGCGTGCAATTAATAAAGGCCCCTTGGAACATCTAGTATCATTAGTACCAGGGGCCTTTTTAGCGAAGCTGATCCCTGCGCATCAAGTCGATATTGTTCGGATGTTCTGCACCCAGAGTTCTACGTGCGTGTTACGCTGCCACTTCCTCTTTAATTGACACTGCAATCTTAAACAGGACCGTGAGCACGAAGAAGCCAGTCGCCCATACTCCCACAGAGATCAAAACCTCTGGTACAGTAGGCCAGTATTCAAATACCCTCTCAAAGGGATTGGGCACAAAGCCACCAATGATCAGCCCAAGGCCCTTGTCGATCCAGGTAGCAATAACAACGCAAGCAGCGGCCACGACCAAAGTGTCCTCTTTCCTGCGGGTGTACGGTACAATCAGCAGTATCAGGGCTACAATTGAGAAAAACACAAATGTCCACATCCATGGCGCCAACCTGCCGTACCCATCAAGTCCCCTGAACAGGTATATGAGCGAATCCATATGGGCAGGTATCTGGCTGTAAAAGGAGGTGAACAGTTCCATTAGGAAAAAGAATATGTTCAAAATAAACGCATAGGCTATGATACTCCCTAGTGTCCTCATCTGTTCCTTACCTGGGTCGAACTTGGTCAGTTTCCGGATAATAAAGCAAATAAGCAGCAAAATCGCAGGGCCGGAACAGAACGCGGATGCCAGAAAGCGGGGTGCCATAATGGCGGTTAGCCAAAAATGCCTTCCCGGTAGACCCGCGTACAAAAAGGCCGTGACAGTATGGATACTAAACGCCCAAGGTATGGAGATATAGGCAAGAACCTTGACCCATGTACGATAGTGAATTCCCTTTCGTTCAGCTGCCAAGGCATTCCACCCGACCAGAATATTCAACAAAAGATAGCCATTTAACACGATCATGTCCCAAAATAGGATAGACTTTGGATGTGGGTACATGATGACATTAACTAGTCTCGGCAACCTCCCTAAGTCAACCATGATAAAGAGAAGGCACATTAATACTGCTGCAATGGCCATAAACTCACCAAGGACTGTCATCCTCCCAAACGCCTTGTAGTCATGCAGGTAATATGGAAGCACAACCATTACGCCCGAAGCAGCCACACCAACAAGGTAAGTGAACTGCGCGATGTAAAACCCCCAAGATACATCGCGGCTCATACCCGTGATCTTCAGGCCTACCTTAAACTGATAGAGCCAGAGGACAAAGCCGATGCCCATAAGAATAAGCAAAAATATCAACCATCCCCAGTACCTGCTACTACCTTTTAATGCCCTGTCAAGCATAACCACCTCACGCTACTATGTAATAAATATTAGGATGAGTTCCCAGTTCGGTCTTTCGCCTAATGGAATAGTGTTTTCGCAAGGCCTTCCTCACGTTGGAATCAGGATCAGAAAGATCTCCGAATATAAAGGAGTCTTTCTCTATTTTGTTTGCTGTCTCCACGCAAATGGGGAGCTGTCCCTTGGCCAGCCTTTCGTTGCAAAATGTGCATTTCTCCACAACACCTACTTCCCTTGTCGGGAATTCCGGGTTGGTGGGGAAACCCGGATTCAATTCCTTTGGCGCCTTCCTTGGGTCACCCCAATTAAAACTCCGAGACCCATACGGGCACCCTGCCATACAGAACCGGCACCCGATACACCGGTGCCAATCCATCATTACAATTCCATCTTCGCGCTGCCATGTGGCACCCGTAGGGCATACCCTGCAGCACGGAGGGTTCGAGCAATGATTGCAGAGAAGTGGAAACTCGAGGCTCTTTATTAAGTCGCTGACATATTCATGCTGTTGGTCTGGAAAGGCATGCTCAAATTCTTCTCCCCAAATCCACTTGATCTCCACCTTTGGATTATCGAATTCCGGCACATTGTGGTAATGATGGCATGATTTTTTACATTCCTCTATAATCTCAGGTGTAACCTTCCGCATATCAATGGCCATGGCCCAACGTTTCCCCTTGGTAAGTGGGATCGAAGCTTCCACCTGACCTGGGCGAAGCAATTCAAAACCAGATTTTCCTAGTGCCGCCATCAGAGCGGAAAGACCTGCAACCTTTAGGAAGCCTCTTCTGCTGATACCCATTATTTATTCTCCTTCGGCTCAAGATGGCAGTCCCAACAGTAGGGATCCATGCCAATATAGTTGTGACATTGATCACAGAACTTAGTCTTGTTGGAATGGCAGTCCAAGCATGTTACCTGCAAACTCTTATAATAAACCTTGCCGTCTGCCGATTCATAATACCTCTCAGCATTTCTTACCACTGTTTGACGCCATTTATCCAATAAGTGCATGTGGTTGTTTCTCATGTACTCCTTCGACGCCACGCAGACCTTGGCCTCTTTAGCCTTGGGAGTCAGTTCCGGCTCCGGAGGCTTTAGCGCCTTACCGGCATTGTAAAAAAACGGGGAAAGCAACAGCCCGATGCCAATTATGAGGCCAACAATAATCTTACCTCCGTCATACATCCTCTTCTTCCTCCATTCCTGGAAGCGGCTCGCCGCGCAAGTTGGTTGTTCTTTCCTTTTCGCCTTCCAGAATCAATGCATTCGCTACAAGTTCATGTATACCAGTGATATCCACATCAGGCACCCAGTACTCCATCAACGTTGGAAAAACTGCCCTATCAATGGCGCATATGCAGGCCATCATGTTTACACCGTATTTTTCGTGTACGTATTTGACGGCATTGGCCCTTGGGAGTCCACCTCTCATTCGGAGCTCCATGTTTTCTCCTGCATTGAGCCCGGCACCACTGCCACAGCAGAATGTCTGCTCCCTTATGGTCTCGGGGGGCATCTCGTAGAAGTTATTACAAACGTTCTTGATAATGTATCTTGGCTCCTCGAACAGTCCCATTCCACGGGCAGGATTACAGGAGTCATGGAAGGTTACCACCAAGTTATCGTTCCGGCTAGGATCCAATTTCAGCTTATCATGTTTTATCAAATCCGCGGTAAACTCTGTAATATGTACCATCTTGGTGGATTTTGCATTTTCGAACTTCGTGCCCGTGATCGGTGACACCGGCTCTTCGAGAAAATCCGCCGGCCCATTAAATGTATCCATGTACTGGTTAATCACGCGCCACATATGCCCGCACTCGCCGCCAAGAATCCATTTGACGCCCAGCCGCTTGGCCTCGGCATACATTTTTGCGTTTAACCTCTTGGCCATCTCATGGGACGTAAAGTAACCAAAGTTACCTCCTTCAGAGGCATATGTGCTCCAGGTTATGTCTAGTCCCATACTTTCCAGATAATGGAACAGCATAAGGTAACCCATGGCTGTGTAAGTACCTGGGTCAGCAAACACGTCACCTGAGGGTGTTATGAAAAGGATTTCCGCACCTTTCCTGTTAAAAGAAGGATTTACCCTGACCCCGGTCACCTCCTCAATCTCATCCACAAAGAATTCTATCATGTCCTTATAGGCATGGGGTTGAATGCCCAAGTGGTTTCCTGTCCTGTAACAGTTAGCGACGGGGGCCTGGATCCAGTCAGTGTTGAGACCGAGGAGATTTGTAAGTTCCCTGCCTATTATTGTAATCTCCGCGGTGTCAATACCATAAGGGCAGAACAGCGAGCATCGCCTACATTCCGTACATTGATAAAGATAATACCACCATTCTTTTAAAACCTGCTCAGTCAAGTCCCTGGCACCAGCAAGCTTGCCGAAAATCTTGCCACCCAGGGTGTGATAGCGCCTGTAAACCGAACGAATCAGTTCCGCCCTCAGCACAGGCATGTTCTTAGGATCGCCTGAACCTATAAAAAAATGGCACTTGTCCGCGCAAGCTCCACACCGCACACATATATCCATGAAAAGTTTGAAGGAACGGAATCTGTCAAGGCGCTCATCCATTCCTTCCTTCACTATGTTCTCCCAGTTGTCGGGTAGCTTCCAGTCTTCGTCCGTAGGATTCCAGTCCCTAGCATTGGGCATCCCGACCGCAGCAAGGTTTTTGCCCTTTGCACCATAGCAGTAGATACCCTCCTTGAATTCCGGAGGACTGTCCATCCATGGCTTAAATACTGGTGGCCGATGATCAATCTGGGCCAATTCTTCTGGTTTAGGAACGTCCGCCATAATTACTCCTTTTCTTCTTCTGTATCAGCAGTTGTTTCAGGCTGTTTTTCAACCGGTAAGCCTGCTTCCACCATCAATTCCCTGAATTCCTCCTCATACTCCTCATACGTATGAACCTTGACTGGATAATTCCAAGGATTTATGTGTCTCTTAAATCTACTGTTATTAGAAAGGTTCCGTGTTGGGCTCAGGAATATTCCAGCAAAGTGCATCAGCTTGCTGAAAGGAAAATACGCTATGAGCGTGGAAATGCAAAAGAGGTGGATGTAGAATATTACCCCTATACCTTCTGGTGTCTTAGGGTGAAATTTGAACAGCCCCACAGCAAGTGTTTTTACAGCCGTGATATCAACCCTGATGAAATATCTCATCAAGATGCCCGTCGTACCAAGGGCCAATATAAGAAACAATGGAAAATAGTCTGCGGGAAGCGATACATAGCGCACCTGGTGAATGTAAAGGCGTCTAACAAAGAGGTATGTAAGAGCAAGCATCAACAAAAGATCGGTTTGATATACCGTAGGCACACCCAAGCCATTAATGAAGGGTAGGATACCCAACTCTAGGAAGCCGTCTATTTTATCTAGTATCTGAACAAAATAAGGTATGGGCTCCATGAAAAAGCGGAAGTGCCTTAGAAAGATAATAAAGAATGAGTAGTGAAAAACGAGGGCGGCGAGCCAAAGCCATTTCTCCCATTCATAGTCCACCTTGGGAGCCCCTTCTACCCTTCTATACTCCAACCGAGTGTTTCTGAACAAAGAACGGAACGTAACCACCTCGAAAAACATCCTTAGGATTACTCCCCAGGTGCTCTTGGGATTGTCGATTCTGTTGTGTTTGATCCAGGGAAATGACCATTCTTGACCCGCAGTAGTGGGAATCCTGAAAGGGACAGGGGATCGAGCCCAGTCAATAACCCGTATCACCACCCCTATAAAGAAAATCGCCATTGCAGCGTAGGGCACCACTATTCCAAACAAAAACCTAAGGTCCAGTGCCCCAACCCCAATCCATGGGACCGCCACCACCACAATTACCGCGAAAAATGAAAAGAGGATACTAACGATAAAGCCCATAAACCCTTACCTCGCTTATTAGAACCTGTTCCCGTTTTAGCCTCTAATGATCCTCAATCACATCAGGGATCTCACAGATAAGATTTGCCCTTTCCATTAATCTTGAAACTTGCCTCTTGACCTCGTTGACTCTAAGTTCATAGATCTTTTGCTTACACCTGTTATAGATGTCGAAGGCCTCTAGGCAGATTTTGTCCATTTTGAGCTCAAATTCCCTCAGCTCCTCACTCGAGATCCCACTAGATCCCTTACTGTTCACCTCGTTGCGGACTATCCCTTTCAAATCAAGGATGAATCGCACCGCCTCTGAAGGCTTGAGATCTTGTACTGCCCTTATTTTCAGTATACTCTCCAAACTTGACCTGGCCTCACTCGTCAGATCTTCTTTGGCAATTTCTCCGAAAAGCCTTTCAAGTTCGGTGCTAAGGGTATAGCCCACCGGGTTTGCAAATCTCTCTTTTTTATTCTTCAGGAACCCGTGGGATCCTGGAGGATAAACGTCAAAGAGCGAGTCCCGCCAAAGCGGCAAAATCGAGCCCTTTCGCTCAATTAGGAAACTTTCGAGACTCATTGCAATACACCTACTCGCAAAATTGAGCCCCGTTTCCCTCAGGCTTTAGGGCCCATAACTAATCAAATTTTTTGGGGAATGGCCAAAGCCATTGAAGTGGCTGTATAGAAAAATTAAGAAAGGCTGTCAAGCAAAAAATGACTGGTTACAAGGGCTGGGAACGTATGGTTACTTTTCAGTCGAGCCAAAGCTCGCCTTGATGAACTCCCTATTGAACCGGGCAATATTACTTATTGAAATCTCCTTGGGGCACACGGCCTCACATTCCGTGTGGTTAGTGCAATTTCCAAATCCTAGTTCATCCATTTTCCTGAGCATATTAATAGCTCTTCTTGCCGCCTCAGGTCTTCCCTGCGGTAATAAGGCCAAATGGGAAATTTTGGCCCCAACAAACAACATTGCAGAGGCATTGGGGCATGCCGCCACGCAAGCCCCGCAACCGATGCATGCAGCCGCATCCATTGCGAGTTCTGCACGATGGGCGGGCACAGGAATTGTGTTTGCCTCTGGTGCCTGGCCTGCATTTACAGATATGTAGCCTCCTGCCTGTATGATCTTATCAAAGGCGCTCCTGTCCACCACCAGGTCTTTAATGAGCTTGAATGCCCGCGCCCGGAAAGGCTCAATCACGATAGTATCCCCGTCATTGAAATGCCTCATGTGTAACTGGCAAAGCGTTGTGCCTTTCATGGGGCCATGGGCGATTCCATTCACAACAGCCCCGCACGCCCCGCAAATGCCTTCCCGGCAGTCATGGTCAAATGCCACTGGCTCTTTTCCTTCCAGTGTCAGCCTTTCGTTAAGTACATCCAACATTTCCAAGAACGACATGTCTGTTGATACGTCTTTCATTTCATATGTTTCCAAATGGCCCTTGTCATGTGGCCCTTGTTGTCTCCAAATCTTCAACGTCAGGTTGATGGTGTTGCTCATTTGTAGCTCCTCTGGATCAGATCTACATATTCGAAAACCAACGGCTCTTTGTGTAGGATCTCCGGCTGGCCATCTCCCCTGTACTCCCAGGCTCCTACATAGCAACAAGTCTCATCGTTCCTTTTAGCTTCATGGTCCTCTGTCTGGTAAGCCACATTAAAATGACATCCACATGACTCGTCTCTGGAAAGGGCGTCATCCACCATAAGCTCGGCAAATTCCAAAAAGTCGGCCACCCTTCCAGCCCTCTCCAGGCTTTGGTTCAATTGCTTACCGTCCCCTGGCACTATGGCCTCCTCCCAAAATGTCTCCCTAAGTGCTGGGATAAATTCTTTGGCCTTGTTAAGCCCATCATAGCTCCTCGCCATACCGCAGTA